>JAJAYS010000282.1 GCA_026786065.1 Polaromonas sp. | reverse complement strand
GGCGACCGACTGGCTTCCTGCGGTCACGACGGTCAGCGAGATCGGCTTGGCATAGTCGAGCAACTGAATTGCGCTGGCAGTCTGCACCAGCGAGTCAAATGCCAGCGCCTGCCCGGAAATTTCAGGGCCGGCCGACCCCTGATGGGTATCGAGCGACCACAAATGAAGAATGCGGTCCGGCAGCAACTCGCTTTGCGCCAGGCTGTCAAACAGGCTGGCGTAATGCTCAGCGTCGTCCGGCGTCACGGTGAAGGAGCCGTCGGCCAGCTTGGCAAAAGCCTCGCCCCGGCGCACCACGACCACGCTCGCACCGGCGTCGCCGATCCGCTCGACGATGCCCGATGTCAGCTGCGACCGGTTGCCGAACAGCAGCCAGGTGGCGCCACTCTGCGCAGCCGCGCCGGTTTTTTCAGGCAAAGGCTGAACCAGCCATTCGGGCGATGAGAACCAATCGTCATAGCCCGCCAGACGCTGCAGCGTCGGGACGCTAGCCTCAATCGGCTCGGCGACCTGCAGCGGCGGCGCGGGAGACGCCGCGCCGAGCAGCCCGCTGCCCGGCTCGACCCAATGGCGCTGATGATCGAACGCATAGGTTGGCAGCGAGATGCGTCGAGGCAGTGCGGCGCCGCGCAGCGCATTCCAGTCGGGCAGCGCGCCGCGCGTCCACAGGGCACCGGCCGACAGCAGCATCACCGCCAAGTCGCCCTGGTCGCCTTGTGCCTTGCCGGTTGATGCGACGATGGTCAGGGGCTGACCCGCACTGTTTTGCCGGGCCAGCGCCGACAGGCCCTGCCCTGGTCCGACCTCCAGCAGCACCGAGTCGGGCAGGGCGAAAGCCTGATTCAGTCCGTCGGCAAAGCGCACCGGCTGACGCAAATGGCGCACCCAGTATTCCGGGTCGGTCAGCGTGTGCGGCTCGACCCAGGTACCAGTGAGATTCGATATGAACCGGATCGTCGGCGGCTGTAGCGCAACCGTGCCGACGCGCGCCCGGAAGCGGTCCAGTACCCCATCGAGAAGGCGCGAATGCGCAGCGACGTCGATACGCAAGCGACGGCATTCGACCGATTGCTGCGCAAGCCGCTGCTCAAGCTGCGCAATGCTTTCGAGCGAGCCCGATGCGATGCACAGGTCCGGGCCGTTGATGGCCGCGATGTCCAGCGGCAGCTCGCCTATGGCGTGAAGCAGGTCGGCCTCCGGCAGATCGACAGACAGCATCGCACCGGCCTGCACGGTCTCAAAAAGCTGGCCACGCAGAAAAACCACCGACAGGGCGTCGGCGAGCGACATCACGCCAGCCAGGCAGGCAGCCGCATACTCCCCGGCGCTGTGCCCCATGACGGCTGCGGGCTTGATGCCCCAGCTTTGCCAGAGCTTGGCAATGGCATATTCAAGCGTGAACAACGCCACCAGCGCGTAGCGGGTCTGCTCCAGCTTGCGCGCCGCCGCAGCGTCTTGCGCGTCGCTGTCGAACATGACGGCGCGCAGGTCGGCGGGAACACCGGGCGGCATCGCCTGGAAGCAGGCATCAACCGCCTGAAGAAACGCGGGTTGCGTCAGCAACTCGCGACCGGCGCCAGGGTACTGGGACCCGCCACCTGCAAACATCATCACGACCGCCGTTTCGCCGGACGCAGCCTGCCCAGTGGCGGCGCGGACATTGCCCTTGCCTTCAAGGGCAACCTGCAGCCCCGACACATCACGTGCCACCACGGCGCAGCGGTGGGTAAACGCCTTGCGGCCGACCTGCGTGGTGTAGGCCGCATCGGCCAGGCTAAACGATGCCGGTGCCTGCGCCAGAAACTCGCGCCACTTGGTTTTTAGGTTTTGCAGCGAGGCCGGGGTTCGCGCAGACAGCGTCAGCACCTGCCAGCCATCGTCTGCGCCGCCTTCACCGCCGCGGCCGCCGCTGGCAAGCGGTGCTTCTTCGACGATCACATGCGCGTTGGTACCGCCCACGCCCAGCGAGTTGACCGCCGCACGCCGCACCTGCGTCCCACGCGGCCAGGGCGTGGCCCGGTCTACCACATAAAACGGCGTTTTGGCGATGTCGAAACGGCTGTTCGGCTGGCTGAAGTTCAGGCTTGGTGGAATCAGCCCGTGGCGCAAGGCCAGGGACACCTTGATCAGCGACGCGACGCCGGCAGCGGTGTCGAGGTGGCCGATATTGGTTTTGAGCGAGCCGATGCCGCAGGAGGCCGTGGCTGCTGCGCCGTAGGCCTGCGTCAGCGCAGCAATTTCAATCGGGTCGCCGACCGGTGTGCCGGTGCCGTGCGCCTCGATGTATGCCACCGTAGCCGGATCGACGCCGGCCACCGCCAGAGCCTCGACGGCGGCGCTGGCCTGCCCATCAACACTGGGCGCCAGATAGCCGGCCTTTTGATAGCCGTCGTTGTTGACGGCCGAGCCACGAATCACGGCGTAAATGTTGTCCCTGTCGCGTATCGCGTCCGAAAGCCGCCGCAGCACCACCATGCCCGCGCCACTGCCGAACACCGTTCCGTTGGCGTTTTCGTCAAAGGCCCGGCAATGGCCGTCCGGCGACATGATCTCGCCGTCGGCATACTGGTAGCCCAGACCGTGCGGCAACTCGATGCTGACGCCACCGGCCAGCGCCATGTCGCACTCGCCCGAGAGCAGGCTCTGGGACGCAACATGCACTGCGACCAGCGAGGTCGAACAGGCGGTCTGAATTGACATGCTCGGACCTTTGAGGTCGAGCAGGTAAGACAGGCGGGTGGTCAAAAAGTCTTTGTCGTTCCCGGTATGGCGCAGCAAAAACAGGCCCATCGACTTGACCAGCGCGGGGTTGGTCAGCAGGTTGTAGGGCAGATAGGCCTGCATGCCGCAACCGCCGAAAACACCGATGGCGCCGGGGAATGACTCCGGCATGTGGCCGGCGTCTTCAAGGGCTTCCCAGGCGCATTCGAGAAAATGCCGGTGCTGGGGGTCGAGTACCGACGCATCGCGTTTGCTGAAGCCGAAAAAATCGGCGTCGAACATCTCCATGCCGGGGAGCACCAGGCTGGCCCGCACATAGTCCGGGTCCTGCAGCTGCGCATCGCTGACCCCTGCAGCGCGCAGTTCCTCGTCGCTCATCCACTGCGCCGCCTCTTTGCCCGCTGCCAGCAGCGACCACAACTCGGCCGCCGTGCGGGCCGCCGGAAAGCGACCAGCCAGCCCGACGATGGCAATGCTGCCCGCTTCGAGATCTTCGGAATTACCGTCCATTTGCAACTTCCTCCAGGGGGGCGGGTGCGGATTGCACGCCAGTCCGCGAACGCATGGCGCGCCGTGCACTCGCACGGCTCTGGCCTTCTGAAACGGCGCTTTGGCTGGCCACGTTGCTGCCGCTCAGATGGGC
>JAJAYS010000281.1 GCA_026786065.1 Polaromonas sp. | reverse complement strand
GCCATCGACGGGAGCGTCGGTCGTTTTTTGTGATGACATGGGCGGTGTGGTGAGTTTAGAGGGAGGGCTCCACCCCGGCGTTCCGCAAATTCCATATTATGAAATCACGTGGCGCTATTTGAAATTCTTTAGGCAATGTGGGAAACTCGTGGTTCGTGTCTAATTTCGATGTGAACGCGCTGGTTGCGCACGAAAGCTGTACCGATGGGCGCGGTTTGCTTCCTCGAACGTTCAGGCCCCGATTGACAACTTACAAGCGGCAGCGCCCGGTTTGCCGCATATTCTGGAGACAAAAAAATGGCTGCCAATCCGAATCCCGCTTCGCTGTCCGACGCGGAAAATCTTCGGTCAACCACCAACGATGCCGGGCAAGAGGCGCCAGACAAAGACGTCCAGGAAACGCGGGAATGGACAGAAGCGCTGTCTGCGGTGATCCAGAGCGAAGGCCCGGAGAGGGCGCACTTTCTGCTCGAACAATTGCTTGAACACGCCCGCCAGAACAGCATCGACATGCCGTTTTCGGCGACCACCGGTTACGTCAATTCCATTGAAGTCGATCAGGAAGAGCGCTCGCCGGGAAACCTCGAAGTCGAGGAGCGCCTGCGCGCCTGCATGCGCTGGAATGCGATGGCGATGGTCGTCAAGGCCAACCGGCTGCATCCGGCCGATGGCGGCGACCTGGGCGGGCACATTGGCTCGTTTGCCTCACTCGCCAGCCTGTTCGGCGCCGGCTTCAACCACTTCTGGCATGCCGAAAGCAACGAGCCAGGCAAAGAACACGGCGGCGACTGCCTGTTCATACAGGGCCATGTGTCGCCGGGCGTTTATGCGCGGGCCTTCATGGAAGGCCGCCTTACCGAAGAGCAGTTGCTCAATTTCCGTCAGGAGGTCGATGGCAAAGGCCTTTCGAGCTACCCGCACCCCAAGTTGATGCCCGAGTTTTGGCAGTTTCCAACGGTGTCGATGGGTCTCGGTCCGCTGATGGCGATCTACCAGGCGCGTTTTCTCAAGTACCTGCATGCGCGCGGCATTGCCAACACCGAGAACCGCAAGGTCTGGGTGTTTTGCGGCGACGGCGAAATGGATGAAGTCGAATCGATGGGCGCGATCGGTCTGGCGGCGCGTGAACGGCTCGACAACCTGATCTTCGTCATCAACTGCAATCTGCAGCGCCTGGACGGCCCGGTGCGCGGCAACGGCAAGATCATCCAGGAGCTGGAAGGCGAATTCCGTGGTTCGGGCTGGAACGTCATCAAGCTGATTTGGGGCAATGGTTGGGACCCGCTGCTGGCACGCGACACCGACGGCGCGCTCAAACAGGTGATGATGGACACGCTGGACGGCGACTACCAGGCCATGAAGGCCAACGACGGGGCCTACGTGCGCAAGCACTTTTTTGGTCAGAACCCGAAGACCCTGGAGATGGTCGCCAAAATGAGCGACGACGCGATCTACGCGCTGCGGCGCGGGGGACACGATTCGCAAAAGGTCTATGCGGCCTTCCACAAGGCTGTGCACCACAAGGAGCAGCCGACGGTGCTGCTGATCAAGACCGTCAAGGGTTTTGGAATGGGCAAGATGGGCGAGGGCAAAAACAACGTCCATCAGGCCAAGAAACTGACCGACGACGACATTCGCGCCTTCCGCGACCGTTTCAACATTCCGGTGCCCGACAGCCAACTTGCCGACATCCCGTTCTACAAGCCGGCCGACGACACGCCCGAGATGCGTTACCTGCACGAGCGCCGCAAGGCACTGGGCGGCTATCTGCCGCACCGCCGCGTCAAGGCCGACGAGAGCTTTACCGTGCCGGTGCTGGCTACCTTCAAGTCGGTGATCGAGCCGACCGCCGAGGGCCGCGAGATTTCGACGACGCAGGCCTATGTGCGCTTCCTGACGCAACTGCTGCGCGACCAGGCGCTGGGTCCGCGGGTGGTGCCGATTCTGGTTGACGAAGCGCGCACCTTCGGCATGGAGGGATTGTTCCGCCAGATCGGCATCTACAGCCCCGACGGTCAGAAATACACCCCGGTTGATAAACACCAGGTGATGTACTACAAGGAAGACAAAAAGGGCCAGATCCTGCAGGAGGGCATCAACGAGGCTGGCGGCATGTCGAGCTGGATTGCCGCCGCCACCTCCTACAGCACGAACAACCGGATCATGATTCCGTTTTACGTCTATTACTCGATGTTCGGTTTTCAGCGCGTCGGCGACCTTGCCTGGGCGGCCGGCGACATGCAGGCGCGCGGCTTTTTGCTTGGCGGCACCTCCGGGCGCACCACGCTGAACGGCGAAGGCTTGCAGCACGAAGACGGCCACAGCCACATTCTTGCGGGGACGATTCCCAACTGCGTTTCCTACGACCCGACCTTCGCGCACGAAGTCGGCGTGATCCTGCATAACGGGCTGGAGCGCATGGTCGAGAAGCAGGAGAACGTCTATTTCTACCTGACGCTGCTAAACGAAAACTACGCAATGCCGGGGCTTCATGCCGGCACCGAAGAGCAGATCATCAAGGGCATGTACCTGTGCAAGCCCGGACCGGCCGGACTCAAGCAGCGCGTGCAACTGCTTGGCTCAGGCACCATCTTGCGCGAGTCCATCGCCGCGCAGGCTTTGCTGGAGCAGGACTGGGGCATTGCCGCAGACGTCTGGAGCTGCCCGAGCTTTAATGAGCTGGCACGCGACGGCCAGAACGTCGAGCGCCACAACCTGCTGCACCCGGCCGAAGCACCACGGGTGCCCTTCGTCAGTCAGCAACTCGCATCCCATGCCGGTCCAGTCGTCGCCTCGACCGACTACATGAAGGCTTATGCCGAGCAGATTCGCGCTTTCATTCCCAAAGGCCGCAGCTTCAAGGTGCTGGGCACCGACGGCTTTGGCCGCAGCGATTTCCGCAGCAAGCTGCGCGAGCATTTCGAGATCAACCGGCATTACATCGTGCTTGCCGCATTGAAGGCGCTGGCCGAAGACGGCGCGTTGCCGATCGCCAGTGTCAGCGACGCCATCAAGAAGTACGGCATCCGCACCGACAAAATCAACCCGCTTTACGCTTGAAAAAATATGAGGCGGACGGCACGCCGGAGCGCGCCGCACCCGACCCGCAACGATTGGAGACACCATGGCAGCAGTAGAGATTCAGGTACCGGACATCGGCGACTTCGACGAAGTGACGGTGATCGAGTTGCTGGTCAAACCCGGTGACACGGTCAAGGCCGATCAGTCGCTGATCACCGTCGAGTCCGACAAAGCCTCGATGGAGATTCCGTCCAGCCAGGGCGGGGTGATCAAGGCCGTCCTGGTCAAGCTCGGCGACAAGGTCAAACAGGGCTCGGTGGTGCTGACCCTGGAAAGCGACACGGCGGCACCGGCTGCGGCTCCCGCGTCAGAGAAAAAACCGGCTGAAACCCCCGTAAATCGGGCGCAGGCAGCTCCTGAAATCATAGCGACTGCCACCGCCACCGCTCCTGCGGTAGCAAAGCCTGCTTCCGGCGGCGCGACCGCGATCGAAGTGCGTGTGCCCGACATCGGCGACTTCAAGGACGTGTCGGTGATCGAAGTGCTGGTCAAGCCCGGCGATGCGATCAAGGCCGAGCAGTCGCTGATCACCGTCGAGTCGGACAAAGCCTCGATGGAAATTCCGTCGTCGGCGGCCGGTGTGCTGAAGGAGCTGAAGGTCAAACTCGGTGATGTGGTCAACATCGGCGACTTGCTGGCGGTGCTGGAAGGCGTGGCGACCAGCCCCTCACCCCAAGCCTCTCCCGCCAGCGGGAGAGGGAGCGAAAGTCCAGCTGCACCCACTTCGTCTTCTCCAAGCGGGGGACCGGGCGAAAGTCCGGTTGCCCCCACACCCTCCACACCCTCCACTCCCTCTGCCGCCTTTGCGGGAGAAGGCCAGGGTGAGGGTGGGCGCACACCGCCCACTGCCGCCTTGCCAGCGCACGAACCGACTTCGCCCACAGGGCAATTGCCGCACGCTTCACCGTCGGTGCGCAAGTTCGCGCGCGAGCTCGGCGTGCCGCTGGCCGAGGTCCAAGGGCAGGGGCCGAAAGGGCGCATCACGCAGGACGACGTTCAGGCCTTCACCCGCTCGGTAATGAGTGGTGCCACCAGCACGCAGGCCCAGGCTGCAAAAGCGCCTCCTGCCGCCGCAGCGGCAAGCCCATCGGGCGCTGGCCTCAATCTGCTGCCCTGGCCCAAGATCGATTTCACCAAGTTCGGCCCGGTCGAGCGCAAGGATTTGTCGCGCATCAAAAAGATCAGCGGTGCCAACCTGCATCGCAACTGGGTGATGATTCCGCACGTCACCAACCACGACAACGCCGACGTCACCGAGCTGGAAGCCTTCAGGGTGCAGCTCAACAAAGAAAACGAAAAAGCCGGCATCAAGCTCACGATGCTGGCGTTTGCAATCAAGGCTTGCGTTGCGGCGCTTAAAAAGTTTCCCGACTTCAATACCTCGCTCGACGGCGACCAGCTGGTTTACAAGCAGTATTTCCATATCGGCTTTGCCGCCGACACACCCAATGGCCTGATGGTGCCGGTGCTCAAGGATGCCGACAAAAAAGGCGTGATGCAGATCTCAAGCGAGATGGCCGAGCTGTCGAAAAAAGCTAGAGAAGGCAAACTCGGCCCGGCCGACATGAGCGGTGCCTGCTTCTCGATATCGTCGCTGGGCGGCATTGGCGGGCGCTACTTCCACCCGATCATCAACGCGCCCGAGGTGGCGATTCTCGGCCTCAGCAAATCGCTGATGGAGCCGGTCTGGAACGGCAGCGAATTCAAGCCGCGGCTGATGCTGCCGATGTCGCTCAGCTACGACCACCGGGTGATCGACGGTGCGTCGGCGGCGCGATTCAACGTGTACCTGGGTCAGATCCTGGCCGACTTCCGCCGGGTTCTGCTTTGACTACGCTGGTCGTTGCCAAAAAAAACGGGCAAGTGGCGATAGCGGCCGACACGCTGGTGACCTTCGGAGACACCAGCCTGTCGCACCGCTTCGAGTCCAACAGCAAGATTTTCAAGGTCGAGTCGCCGACCGGCGTCAGTCACATCGGCATGGCGGGTACGGTCGCGCACTTTCCGGTGCTGCGCAAGGCCATGTCTGCGCTGCCAGCCGAGCTGTTGAACCTGGGCTCGCGCGACGAAGTCTTCGATACCTTCATCAAGCTGCATCCGCTGCTGAAGGAAACGTTCTTCCTGCAAACCAAGGAAGACGACAACGACCCCTACGAATCCAGCCAGTTCACGGTGGTGATCGCCAACGCCAGCGGCATCTACGGCCTGTACAGCTACCGCGAGGTCTTCGAGTTCAAGGAGTTCTGGGCCATCGGCTCGGGCCGCAGCTTTGCGCTCGGCGCCATGCATGCTGTGTGGGACAAGGCCAAAACTGCGCGCGAAGTCGCGCAGGCCGGCTTGAGCGCAGGTTGTCTGTTCGATAAAAATTCGGGGGGGCCGGTCGATCTGTTCACCCTCAAACTGAAAGGCGCGAAATGAGCGGCTCGGAAAGTGCAATTGAAGTCAAAGTGCCGGACATCGGCGACTTCGACGAGGTTTCCGTTATCGAAGTGCTGGTCAAACCCGGCGACACCATCAAGGCCGAGCAGAGTTTGATCACCGTCGAGAGTGACAAGGCGTCAATGGAGATTCCGTCGCCGCAGGCCGGCGTGATCGTTGAAGTCAGGATCAAGCTCGGCGACAAGGTCAAACAGGGCACGCTGCTGCTGACCCTGAAGGCCGGCGCGGCGGCTGTGGCCCCCGCCGATGCGCCCTCACCCCAGCCCTCTAGCGCGAGCGGGTGAGGGGGCAGTAATGGGGAGTTGGAATCGACTCCTTCTCCTCCGGGCTCTGCACCCTCACCCCAGCCCTCTCCCGCAAGCGGGAGAGGGGGTAGCACGGGGGAGCCCGCATCCACTCCCGCTCCTGCGGGAGAGGGCCGGCGTGAGGGTGGCTCCGCTCCCGCCACCGTTGCTACGTTTACCGGCACGGCCGATCTCGACTGCGATCTGGTCGTCCTCGGATCCGGGCCGGGCGGCTACTCGGCCGCGTTCCGGGCTGCCGACCTCGGCTTGAGCGTCGTGCTGATCGAGCGTTACGCCAGCCTGGGCGGCGTCTGCCTGAACGTCGGCTGCATTCCATCGAAGGCGCTGCTGCACGTCGCAGCCGTGATGGACGAGGTCAAGCATTTTGAAAGCCTGGGCGTCAGCTTCGCCCCACCCACGGTCGATATCACCAAGCTGCGCACGCACAAGGAAAAGGTCGTCGGAAAGCTGACTGGCGGGCTGGCTGCGATGGCGAAAATGCGCAAGGTCACGGTGGTGCGCGGCCTTGGCCAGTTCGTCGGCGCCAACCATTTGCAGGTTGAAGAAACCTCCGGCACCGCGCAGGAAAAGTCCGGCAAAACGCAGGTCATCGGCTTCAAGACCTGCATCATCGCCGCCGGTTCTCAGGCGGTGCGGCTGCCCTTCATGCCAGACGATCCGCGTGTCGTCGATTCGACTGGCGCACTCGGTTTGAAGGACGTCCCCAAGCGCATGCTGATTTTGGGTGGCGGCATCATCGGGCTGGAGTTGGGCACGGTGTATTCCACGCTCGGCGCGCGGCTCGATGTGGTTGAAATGCTGGACGGCCTGATGCAGGGTGCGGACCGCGATCTGGTCAAGATCTGGCAAAAAATGAACGCGCCGCGCTTTGACAGCATCATGCTGAAAACGAAAACCGTCGGCGCGAAGGCAACGAAGGCGGGCATTGAAGTCTCGTTCGAATCGGCAGAGCCCGGCGGCAAGGCGCCCGAGCCGCAAACCTACGATCTGGTGTTGCAGGCCGTGGGCCGCTCACCCAACGGCAAGAAGCTGGCTGCCGAGAAAGCCGGCGTGGCGGTGACCGACCGCGGCTTTATCCCCGTCGATATTCAGATGCGCACCAACGTGCCCCACATCTTCGCCATCGGCGACATCATCGGCCAGCCGATGCTGGCACACAAGGCGGTACATGAAGCGCATGTGGCCGCGGAGGTGATCGCTGGCGAACTGCAGGGCAACAAGGAACTGGCCAGCGCGGCGTTCAACGCCCGCGTCATCCCCAGCGTCGCCTACACCGACCCCGAAGTCGCCTGGGTAGGCCTGACCGAAGACCAGGCGAAGGCGCAAGGCATCAAGGTCAAAAAAGGCCTGTTTCCCTGGAACGCGTCAGGCCGCGCGATTGCAAACGGCCGCGACGAGGGCGTCACCAAGCTGCTGTTCGACGATTCACCCGAGGCGCACGGCCACGGCAAGATCCTCGGTGGCGGCATGGTCGGCACGCACGCCGGCGACATGATCGGTGAGGTCGCGCTGGCTATCGAGATGGGCGCCGACGCCGTTGACATCGGAAAAACCATCCACCCCCACCCCACGTTGGGCGAGAGCATCGGCATGGCGGCAGAAGTGGCGCATGGGAGTTGTACGGATTTGCCGCCAGCGCGCAAGTAAGGCGTCGTTTCAGCGCTCTCGCTACCGTATCAGCTCATCAGCCCGCAGCAGCAGGCTGCGCGGCGAACGCAAGCCGAGCAAGCCGGCATTACGCTCAAAGCAGCGCGAAGGTAGCTTTCGCGCTGCGCAATAACTGGTCGAGGTAGGCCGCTGATGCTGGCTCCGGCAATCGCATTTCGGCTGAAAATTTAAGCAAAAACCGGCTGCAGCCGAACAAATACGGGCGTTAGCAGCTCTTGAAGTAGCCGATGGACGCTTCCGGCCCCAACGCATTCAGGCCCTGGAACACCACCGGGTCTTTTCCGTTGACGATGTTCTGCGGCGCCACGCCAGCCAAAATGGACTGACCGGAAATGCGCATGTGAACGCCGGTGATCTCGCCCTTGTCGTCGAGCCCGGCGCTGAGCTTGCACTGCGTGATCGGGTGATAGCGGCCGTGCAGCATGTCTTCTTCCCGCGACCAGACCAGCTTGATCGGCGTGCCCGGCATGGCCCGGGCCAGCACGATGGCCTGGCGCACAAAGTCGGTCTGACCGCGCCGGCCAAAACCGCCGCCAAGGTGAATTTTGTACACCTCGCATTGCGCTGGCGGCAGGCCTGAGGCTTCGGTCACGGCAGCAAAGGTCGCCTCACCGTTCTGGGTCGGCGCCCAGACTTCGCAGCGCTCCGGCGCACCGGCGGTGGCCGGGGTGATTTTCGCGGTGGCGTTCATCGTTTCCATGCAGGCATGGTTCTGGTGCGGGTACGAGTACACCGCCTCGACCTTGCGCGCGCTCGCCGCGATGGCCTCGCG
>JAJAYS010000280.1 GCA_026786065.1 Polaromonas sp. | reverse complement strand
CTTTCCGGGCGCACCAAGGTCGAGGGATTCCTGACCGTCACCGAAAGTGCCTACAGCCTCTTTCGGGAAGAGTACAGGTTGCCGCTGATCTCCCCTGAAGTCGCTGCGCACCTGGCCGCTTACGCCGAACATCTCTTTCCGGTGTTGATCGTGCTCGGGCTTTTTACCCGGTTCTCTGCCCTTGCGCTGCTCGGAATGACACTGGTGATCCAGGTCTTTGTTTACCCCGACGCCTGGCCTACTCATCTGTCATGGGCTGGTCTGCTTCTGTATCTCATCGGGCGCGGCGCCGGCGCGCTCTCGCTCGATCGCGTTTTTAAAATTGATTGATGGCTCGGTGCCCATTCTGATTTATTTACGCCGCTCTGAAACTTGTGGAAAAACAGCAATCTTTTTAGAAACACCCGACAAGCCGAACGGGGCTAGGGACCCTCTGCATAAGTCCCTGCGGGCTGTGATCACGCGGGCTCGGGCGGTCCGCTGCGTTGTTTTTCTTGCCAATAGCGGGGCTATTGGCTGCAAAAATACGCCTTGCTGCCCATCCCGATCCGCGTGCCACAGCGCCGCCAGAGTTATGCAGAGGGTCCCTGGCCGCGCCGCGGAATCGCATAGGTCCCGACCGCATGCGCCACCATGGCGTCGCTGCCTTCCGAATACAGCGCCACTTCGCCAACCGCCAGCGAGCGGCCGACCTTGATCAGCTTGCAGACACCGACGATGCTGGCTTCGGCCGATGGCTTGCGCAGGAAGTTGAAGTTCAGGCTGGTGGTGACAGCCAGCGGCACGATGCCGATCTCGCCGAGCAGCGCCACGTAGAGTGCCACGTCGGCCACCATCATCAGCAGCGGCCCCGATACCGTGCCGCCGGGGCGAAGTTCATTCGGGCCGATCAGGTGCCGAATGGTCGCGGACCCGCCGCCGACCTGGTCGATGATGCAATGGTTGTGGGGGAACTCGGCCTTCAGAAAGGTCTGGATTTCTTCTCGGGTGGGCATGCGGTTGTCCTTTGAGCAAAGCCTTGGTTCCAGGGATTCAGCCGATTATGCAGACGGCTGCCCACGCTCAAACCGCTGCTCATTGAACGGACGGCCCCACTGGATGCCGACTTGCTCCAGTCGCAGCGCGAAGCCATGCTTTTCGTACGAATGACGCGCGGCAGGCAACCGGTCGAACGTCCACAGGACCAGGTTTGGATGACGTCCCCCGTCGCAAAAATCCAGCGCGCTGCGCAGCCACTGCGTCCCGAGACCGCTCCCGCGGACATGCTCCGAAGCTACGAACCAGCGCAGATGTGCCCCGCCTTCCGCCGGGCCGCGCCCATCGATGGCTATCGACGCATCGATGCGGCCATCGACCAGGCCCAGCCACAGACCGTCGCGCTGCGCATCGAAGTTCGAGCAAAAATCGGCCAGATCGCAGGCCGCAGTAATCTCGAAATTCAGCCCAAAGACAGCCGCCTCAGCGTAGTAGTCGATATGCATCTGCACGATGCGGGCGGTGCAGCCCGCCCGCGGCCTGAATGCATATCGCCCATCGGCTTCAGCGCGCAGCCGGGCTATCAATGCCGCGTGGCTTGGGGTCGCAAAGCACGCTGGCAGACACCACGCTCACTGCTTCTTGCCGCCCAGCACCAGCAGCAGCCCGCCAACGACGATGGCGCCGACACCGACCCACATCGGCAGGTTGACTGTCTCTTTTTCCTTCACCGACAGCTCGATTGGACCAAGCTTCACAGCAGTCGTATCCTTGGTGTAGCTGAAGCCGCCATAAGCGAGCGCGAGAACGCCGGAAACGATGAACGCGATTGCAACGATCCTGAGTGAGTTCATGATTTAGCCTTGAAAAAGTTTAGAGAGCAGACGCCAGCCCCATCTGCATGATGACAGGTGCTGCGATGCCTTCATACATCGCCCTCCGTGCAGAACTTCTGCCAGGGAGCCACCCATCAACCCTGCTTGATGAGGCCCAGCACCTCGTTGAACACCGGGTGCCCGGCCGTCCGCAGCCACTCGAACGCCACCATCTCGGTCGTCACCAGTTCTGCGCCGTTGCCAGCCAGCCGGTCAAACGCGGCGTCGCGGTTGCGTTCGCTGCGCGAGCTGCAGGCGTCGGTCACGACCCAGACGTCGAACTCTTCTTCAAGCAGGCCGAGCGCGGTCTGCATCAGGCAGACATGCGCTTCGCAGCCGGCAATGACGATGCTGCGCCGGCCTTCGGGCTCGGCGGCGGGCTTTTGCAGGTGCTTTGGAAGGCTGCGGGCGCTGGGGCCGACCGGCGCTTTGCGCACTGGTGGGCGCAGCCAGTCGGCCAGGCCGTCTTCGACCGCATTGAAATGCATCTTGGTCAACGTCTTGCCTCCGCCTGACTCAGTCGGCGTTTCAATCGCCGCGATCATCTCTGGCAGGTTGCGGCCCAGGCCGGCCGGGTTTTGCTCGGTGCCCCACACCGGCACCGCCAGCGCATGCGCAATGCGCGCCAGGCGCAGCGCGTTGGCGACGATCATCTCGTTCTCAAAAATGAGCGGCATCAGCCGCGTTTGGTAATCGACCAGCACGAGTTGGGAATCGTCAGCGTCAAGCAGCATTTGAATTGGCCTTTTCAGTGGGTTTTTTTGATTGTTGCAGACCGCCGCGTCCGATCCAGTAGATTAAGCTGGACCGGATTGGAAAAGCCATCCCACTCAGGAGCTCCACGATGAACGCCCCCTCCCCCACTGCCACGCTGATGTCCGGCGCCGACTTCCGCGAATCGCTGCGCCGTTACAAGCCGCGCGTGTTCCTTGATGGCCAGCAGGTTGCCAGCGTCGCCGACGAGCGTGGATTCGGCCCCGGCATCAATGCGATTGCGCTGACTTACGACTACGCCTTGAAGCCGCAGTACGCGCCTGTCATGACGGCCGTGCAGCAGACCAGCGGCAAGCTCGTCAACCGCCTCACGCACATCAACACCAGCAGCGGCGATTTGCTCAACAAGCTGGATGCTGTGCGGCTGGTCTGCCAGGAAACAGGCTGCGCGCAGCGCTACCTGACGCACGACGCCATGAACGCGATTGGTCAGGTGTCGAGCCGCATAGACAACGCGCAGGGCTCCAGCGAAAGCACCGCGCGGTTCACAAATTACCTGCACCGCGTGCAGGATCAGGACCTGACGCTGGGCATTGCGATGACCGATGCCAAAGGCGACCGCAGCCGCCGCCCGCATCAGCAGGCGAACGTGGACAGCTACGTCCACGTCGTCGAGCGCAACGCCATGCACAACGGCCGGCGGGGCATCGTCATCAGCGGCACCAAGGCCATCGTGACGGGCGCGCCCTACATGCACGAGCTGCTGGTCATGCCCTGCCGCAACATGGGCCGTGAAGACGCCGACTTTGCTGTCTGCTGCGCGGTACCTGTCGATGCGCCGGGCATCACCATCATTGCCCGACCGGCCGGCCGCCCGGGTGACAAGCTCGAGCACGGCGCGGCGCTGTTCAGCCGCAAATACGGCCAGAGCACCGGCGTCGTGATGTTCGAGCGCGTGTTCGTGCCGTACGACGACGTGTTCTACGACGGCAGCAACGGCAGCTGGGAACACTCGGGCCACCTGACCTACAGCTACGCCACGCACCACCGCCACACCTGCATCGGGGCGCGTGCCGGGTTTGGCGACCTCCTGATCGGTGCCGGCGCGCTGATGTGCGAAGCCAACGGCTTCGACCCCGGCAACGAAACCCATTTGCGCGAGCAGATGGTCGAGCTGATCACCATCACCGAGAGCTTCTACGCCTGCGGGGTCGCGGCCAGCGTTTATGGCAAGCCAGACGAACACAGCAAAACCTTCATGCCTGACCCGGTTTTCAGCAACATCGGCAAGTTGCTGCTGGCAACCAAAATCTACGACATGCACCGCATCGCGCACTACGTCAGCGGTGGGTTGATCGTCACGCTGCCCGGCCCCGACGAAGACCACAACCCCGAGACCGGCGCAAAGCTTTCGGAGGTGCTGCGCGCCAACCCCGATGTGCCTTACGAACAGCGTATCGAGACGGCGCGTTTTATTGAAGACCTGACGGCCGGCTACCAGGGCGGCTGGTACAGCGTGATCAGCCTGCATGGCGGCGGCTCGCCAGCAGCGATGAAGCAGGAGATCTATCGCAACTACCCGATCGGCTCAAAGGTCGAACTGGTCGAGCGCCTTCTCGAACGCGGCATTGCAGCGGACGGCTCACCCGCCGCCGCCGCGCACGACCCGGCGCGCGCCGTCACGCGCAATCGCCAGCCCGGCAAATGCTGCGACACCGGCTGCACCACGCCGGGCCAGCCGGTCATGGTTGATTTGCCCGATGTGACGGCAACGCTGCCGGCACGGCGCGCCGGCTAAGAGGCAGCCCAAGCCGCTCAGATGCTATAGAAAATATAGCTGCATACACCCGTATTTGATGGTCAAAAAGCCGATTCTGTCTCCAGTAATCGGCTATTTTGGTGGTGCCTCGGCAAATTTCAGAACGTGGGTCGCGCGCAGCGTTTCGGCCAGAAAACACAGCAGCGCCAGCAAGAAACACAGCACGCCGCCCAAAAAGCACAGGCTGGCAATTTTCAGGCTTTGCAACGCGGCAGTTTCCCCGAGGAACAGCAGAATGATCGTTAAGCCGATCAGCATGGAGCACAGCGTAAGCAGCCCGATGCAGCCGTTAACCAGACGGCCGCGCTGACGCAGTTCGCGCAGCTCGTGGTACATCGCTTCGGCCTTGCCCGGCGCGACGGCACCGGTCTCCAGCCGGCTCTCCAGGTCGCGTGCGCGGTCGATGATCCGCCCCAACCGGCCGACCACGGCGGCAATCATCCCGGACACCGCCGTCAGCAAAAACACCGGCGCGATGGCCAGCTGGATGCCGTGGCTCACAGTGGCAAAGTCGGGGGCGTAGAACATGTTCTTTGGGGCCGGCCAGGCTTGGGACTAAGAAACTCATTCTGTCATGCCCTCCTTTACAAACCGCTTTCCCCACCCTGTTCGGTTGGCCGCAATGCCGATGCTGTCCGACACAGATCGAACAGCCTGGCCGCAATAATCAGGGTATTCCCTTGTCGCCTCCATCGTGCCACTCGCGGGAGTTGAGCAATACGGGCCGGTCATCCGAGCGCACGCAAGCAACCGAAGCGCGACTTTTTGACCATCACCACGATCCCGTTTTTCTAACTAAAGGAAACCCGCCATGCTGACCAACAGAGAAGG
>JAJAYS010000279.1 GCA_026786065.1 Polaromonas sp. | reverse complement strand
GCGGCGGCCTGCACCAGCATCATGCGCGCGGCGGCGCCGCCTTTGCGCACGTACTCATGCGACTCGCGTATGCCCCGGCTGCCGCCCGTGCTGAAGTTGCCCCAGATGCGCTTGCGCGCCAGGTTCTGGCCAGGCGTCGGGTATTCGGTGGTGACTTTGGCCCAGTCGCAATCGAGCTCTTCGGCCACCATCTGGGCCAGGCCGGTAAGCGTGCCCTGGCCCATTTCGGAGCGTGCGATGCGAACCACGACGCTGTCGTCCGGGTTGACGACGACCCAGGCATTGACCTCCGCCGGCAGCGCAGCCGGGGTCTGTGCCATGCCAGGGGCTGGAATGTGAAAGGCAAAGACCAGGCCGGCCGATGCGGAGGCGCCGATGAAACTGCGGCGCGACAGGCTGGCAGCGGCCTTCATGCGACGCTCCCGTCGGCATGCTGGATGTTCAGCGCTGCGGTTTTGGTGTCGCCCTTGGCCGTCGCCCTGATTGCCGCACGCACCCGGTTGTAGGTGCCGCAGCGGCAGATGTTGGTCATGGCTTCGTCAATGTCGGCATCGGTCGGATTCGGCTTGGCCTTTTGTAGCGCCGTGGCCGCCATGATCATGCCGCTCTGGCAGTAGCCGCATTGCGGCACGTCGAGCGCCGTCCACATCTTCTGCACCGGGTGCGAGCCGTCTGGCGACAGGCCCTCGATGGTGATGATTTTTTCGTTGGCGGTGACGCTCGAGAGCGGCCGTATGCAGCTGCGCGTCGGCACCCCGTCGATGTGCACCGTGCAGGCGCCGCAGGCCGCGATCCCGCAACCGTATTTGGTGCCGGTCAACCCGAGCTGCTCCCGGATGACCCACAGCAGTGGCGTGTCGGCCTCCGCTTCAAATTCGCGTCTCGACCCATTGACGTTCAACTTTGCCATCTGCTGCTCCTGCTTTTGGATTTGCACAATAGAACCTTCGGGCAGAGCATGGTAAGCCGCGCAGTGTGAATCTGCAGGCTCCGGGAAAGCAGTGGCAGGGAATCGTCAAGAACCCGCGTTAACCCTGAGTGCTTTCTGTCATCTGGCCGCAGTATTTCTGAACGTTTTCAGGCAAGTGAACCGGGCAGACACCGCACTGCAGATTGGCCGGCACCGCGTAGTCGATGAAGGTCGGATAGGGCAGATTCAGATTGGCCATAGTGGCGCGGAATTGTTCCCGCGAGCATTGCTGGCCCAGACGCGGGTTGCGCTGAATCTCTTGCGCGATGCTCGATACCCGCCTCTCCTGGTAGTCGTGCGCCGGATAGACCAGCGTGTCGCCCGGCAGCGTGAAGAGCTTGCCGGTGACGCTGGCATAGAGCGCGTCGGCGTCGCCATTCTGGAAGTCGGTGCGTCCGCAACCGTCGATCAGCAGCGCGTCGCCGCTGAACAAGCGGTCTGCGCCGTGATAGGCAAAGTGTCCGGCGGTGTGCCCAGGTGTGTGGATCGGTTGCAGTGTCAAACTGCCGAGCGTGAATGCGACGCCATCTTCAATGGCGAGGTCGGCGCAAGGCAGCCGGTCAAAGGCGGGCGCCGCGATCCGGCTGCCGACTTTATTTTTCAGCTCCAGCGCGGCCGTGATGTGGTCGGCGTGAATGTGCGTATCGAGGCTCCATGCCAGCGTCAGGCCGAGCCGGGAGATCTCGGCAAGATCGCGCTCCAGGCTGACGATGACCGGGTCGATCAGCAGAGCCTGGCCGGTCACCTCGCAGCCGAGCAAATAGGTGTAGGTGCTGGACAGCGGCTCGAACAGTTGACGAAAAATCATGGGGACTCCTTGCAGTTGTACTTCGGGAATTTTTAAAATATACTACAAATTAATATAATGTATATTTAATGAATGTGTGTGGAGTTGTACCGATGACCGTCCTCGTCCAGTCCGCCGCTCAGTTCCTGGACATGCCGGCCATGCAACGCGCGGCGTTGCAAGCCAGCAGCCTGCTGAAGGCGCTCGCCAATCCAGACCGCCTGCTGCTGCTGTGCCAGCTGGTTGAGGGCGAGCATTGCGTCAGCGAACTGGAGGGGCTGCTGGGCATCCTGCAGCCGACGCTGTCTCAGCAACTCGGCGTGTTGCGGCAAGAGGGCCTGGTGGCAACCCGGCGCGACGGCAAGCAGATTTACTACCGCATGGCCAGCCCGCAGGCGCTGGCGGTGATGCAGGTGCTTCATGAGCAGTTTTGTCAACCTTCGAACGGAGAAAAAGAATGATCGACTGGCCCCACTTCACGCCCTGGACCGCACTGGCCGGCGGCCTGCTGATCGGCCTTGCAGCCGCGCTGTTTTTGCTGCTCAACGGCCGGGTCGCCGGCATCAGCGGCATTTTGGGCGGGCTGCTCAGGCCGGCCTCGGGCGATGTCGGGTGGCGCCTGGCTTTTCTTGCTGGCCTGGTAGGCGCACCGCTGCTGTTTCAGCTTTTTTCGCCGCTGCCGCCCGTCGTGGTTGAAGCCGACACCGCCACGCTGATCGTGGCCGGCTTGCTGGTTGGGCTGGGCACCCGGTACGGCTCGGGCTGCACCAGCGGCCACGGGGTCTGCGGTCTGTCGCGGCTGTCGCTGCGTTCGCTGGCGGCCACGGCGGCCTTCATGTTCGCCGGCTTTGCCACTGTGTTCGTCGTTCGCCACCTGACCGCTTGAGGAGCTTTCCATGCAATTGTTTGCCGCACTTTTCGCCGGCCTGGTTTTTGGACTTGGCCTGATTCTTTCGGGTATGACCGACCCGTCCAAAGTCATCGGGTTTCTCGATCTTGCAGGGGCCTGGAATCCGTCGCTGGCCTTTGTCATGGGCGGTGCGGTTTTGGTGGGGCTGGTTGCCTTTCAGGTCGCCCGGCGGCGTTCCACAAGCCTCCTGGGCGGTCCTCTGCGTTTGCCCGACGCAACGCAGATCGACCGCCGCCTGCTGCTGGGCGGGCTGGCTTTCGGTGTCGGCTGGGGGCTGGCCGGGTTCTGCCCCGGCCCGGCGCTGGCTTCGCTGGCCACTGGCGGCAGCAAAGCGCTGATCTTCACGGCGGCGATGCTGGCCGGCATGGCGATCTTCGAGATTCAAAATGGCTTTGCCGGCCGCTCGGTGCGGAAGGCGGCATAGCGGCATTGCCGGTGATTCGATCGTTGTTGCACCTGCTCTGCCGGCGGCCCGCGTGTTGAGTGTTGCCGGTCTCGGCCTGACCGTCGGTCTGGTACTTGCGCTGACCGGTGCAGGCGGCGGGATCCTGGCTGTGCCGCTGCTGGTTTTCGGTGCCGGCCTTGGAGTCGCGCAGGCGGGTCCGATCGGACTTCTGGCAGTCGGCATTGCCGCTGCGTTGGGCGCTGCTCTGGAATTGAAGGCCGGAATGGTGCGCTACAAAGCCGCACTGTTGGTGGCTGCCATCGGGATGCTGTTTTCACCGCTCGGCGTCTGGCTGGCCCATCGGATGGACAACCGCTGGCTCGGCCTGCTTTTCGCCATCGTGCTTTTGTTCGTCGCTTATCGCAGCTTCCGGCAAGCGCAGGGTCGAACCGGGGAAAGCGTCGTTTGCGGGGCGCTTGAAGTGCCTTGCGTGCGCGACGCCACCAGCGGCCGGTTTGTCTGGACCACAGGTTGCGCACGGGCGCTGGCGCTGTCGGGCACGCTGGCCGGTTTCCTGTCTGGGCTGTTAGGGGTAGGGGGCGGCTTCGTGCTGGTGCCGGCGCTGCAAAAGTTCACCGACCTGTCGATGCAGGCGGCCGTCGCCACGTCGCTGGCCGTGGTTGCGCTGGTGTCTTTAAGCGGTGTGGTTTCCAGTGCGGTGGCCGGAAATCTTGACTGGCCCGTCGCGCTGCCATTTTGTGCGGGTGCGGTGGCCGGGATGGCGGGGGGGCGGCTGATCGCAGATCGTTTGGCTGGACCCCAGATGCAGAAGGGATTCGCGCTGGTGTCGGCCCTGGTTGCGCTGGCGATGGTCGCCAAAGCGTTGCTGTAAACGGAGTCGGGTACGCGAGCGAACGCGGCTAGACGGGGTGCTCAGCGCTCCGGGCTTTCCGACTTTGTTTCGCCGTCCAGCCGCACGGGCAGCGCCCGCGGCCGCTTGCGCGGAAGGGTCAGCTTCGCTTCCAGATCCCCGTCCGCGCGTTGACACAACTCGGATGGTCCGGAGAAGCGCGTGGCAACCGCAGCAACGATCGACAGACCCAACCCCCTGCCGTGGCCGGTTCGGCGTCGCCAGAAGCGCTGCGGGGCTTGCGCTATTTCGTCGCTGCGCAAGCCCGGCCCCCGGTCCAGCACATGAGAGGCGATCCACTGCGGGTCGGCCTGTATCGACAGTTCGACACGATCTTGAGAAGGAATTTCACGATGCTGAGCGTTAATCTGGGCCCGATCGCATTTCAGGTCAGCCATCTATTGTTGTTGGGTGCCCTGCTGCTTGCAGCGGGGGTCGGTCATTTGGTCGGCCGGCGTTCGGGCACGGGCATCGTCAACGTCCTGAGCGAAATGACCTGGACCGCACTGCTCGTCGCGCGCCTGGTTTTTGTTGTGACATGGTTCGATCTTTATCAGGGAAACCCGTGGTCCATGCTGGACATTCGCGATGGCGGGTTTACCGCGTGGGCTGGTCTGACCGCCGCTGCGCTGCTGGCGATCTGGCGTGGCTGGCAGCGTGCGGCCTTGCGCAAGCCGCTGCTTGCCGGAGTTACCGCCGGGGCGATGGGCTGGGCCGTGCTGGCAGCTGCGTCTGGCGCCTTCACCGGCGCGCTGACGCCAAGTCGGCCCGCGCTGGTGTTGAACACGCTGGCAGGTGAGCCGACCGATCTCGCCAAGGTCGCCGCCGGCAAGCCGATGGTGCTCAATCTCTGGGCCAGCTGGTGCCCGCCGTGTCGGCGTGAAATGCCGGTGCTCGCGGCCGCGCAGCAGCGGGAAGCAGGCATCTCGTTTGTGTTCGCGAACCAGGGCGAACAAGCCGAAACGGCTCAGCGCTATCTGAGTGCCAGTGGACTCGGTCTGGCCAATGTGTTGTTCGACGTGAAGGCCGAATTGGGTCCGACCGTCGGCTCCCGGGGACTGCCCACCACCCTGTTCTATGACGCCAGCGGACGGCTGGTCGATACCCATGTCGGCGAACTGTCGGCTGCATCGCTGGCCAGCAAGTTGAAGCGTCTGCGTTAGCCAGCATTTTTTCAAACAGATAAACCGCAAGCCGCGTCGATGGCGTCGATGGGTGCTTGGCCGGCTCCGTCCGGGCGTTCGACGCGCTGCGCAGATGTCCTACAACCGAGTCAGCGAAGAGGGCACATGCTGAACTTTCGATCCGAATTTTTACCGTACGCAGAGTCGTTTTCAGTACGGTTAAAGCGCGTTGTAGTGCTGACTGACCGCAATTTACTGAAAGCAATCCATGACCAAAATTCTTCCGCGCTTCGGCTTTTTCGCGAGTAATGCCGCCTTCGTCGTCGCAGCTTTTGCGGCGCTGCCTGCCAGCAGCCTTTCGCCAGCTTTGACTGAAATGGGGACGGCACGGTGACGAAGGGCGAGCTCCATGCCACCCATCAAGCCATGTTCATGAAGTTCGACGCCGATGCCGACCAGCGCATTTCGGGGGGAGTTCGCGCAGGCACAGAAAGCCGCCGCCAGCGCAGGTAGGCAGGACTAACCCCCCGGCAACCCGTCACTCCGTTACCCCATTACCCCATTCCAACCCATTCCAACCCATTCCAACCCATTGAAGGAGATTGCGATGTATGGATTTCACACCCGGCTCGACGCCCCGTTCGACGCCGCCGTAACACAGGTTGTCGCCGCTTTGAAGGCAGAGGGCTTCGGCGTGCTCAGCGACATCGACGTGCAGGCG
>JAJAYS010000278.1 GCA_026786065.1 Polaromonas sp. | reverse complement strand
AGTTACAGCATCAGCAACCGTGTCCAGCAATCGGAAGAACGAAGGGCAAGTGTCCAGGCTATGTCATTGATCATGTGAAGCCGCTGGCCTGTGGCGGAGCAGACTGGCCTAAGAACAGGCAGTGGCAGACCGAGGCCGAAGCAAAGACCAAGGACAAGCGGGGGCGTAAGGCGTGTGGGAGGTCGTGTCGAACCGGTAGATTTCGGTAAATGGCGGCTCCGGCACATGACAGAAACGACCAAATCCGGTCATTCGGCCTTTCACTCCGTCAAAGTCCAGAAAGCAGATGCGGCAATGCAGGCTCTTGGTGTCCATGCTGAACTGCGTTAGCCACAATGCCAACGATCCGAGCTCAGCGACTACCCGCGCTTCAGCTATGGCCGAGGCCATATAAAAAAAGCAGGCGACTGCCTGCTTTTTAAGTGATGGTGTCGCGCGGGTTCTAACGCGTGCCAGTGACCTCGACGTCAACCCGGCGATCGGGCTGCAGGCAGGCTTTCAGCTTTGCAGTCGGTTTGCTGCCTTTGCAGTCGCCCGGTTTGGTGACCGGGTTGGCGCCGTCAACTCCTTTGGCGGTGATTTTTGAGGACGCAATGCCGGCCGAACCTGTCAGGTAGGCGCGAACCGCCTCGGCACGCCGCTCCGACAGCTTCTGGTTGTATGCACGGGAGCCAATGCGGTCGGTGTGTCCGGTCACCATGACCGATTCGTACTGCGAGCCCTTGAGGTCCGCAGCAAATTTGTCAAGCGACTGCCTGCCCAATGGCTTTACGTCGGATTTGTCAAAGTCAAACAATGAGTCGGCCGAAAAGCTCACCTTGCTCGGCACGCGTGCCGGCGGCGGGGCAGGGGCCGGAACCGGGGCAGCGGCAGGAACCGCTGCCGGCGGGGGCGCCGGTGCTGCGGCAACGGGCAAGGGTTCAGGCACATAGGCTCGAGCAGCCGGTTGCTGCTCCTTGCCGCCAAAGCGGTAAACCAGACCGACCGAGAAAAGATCAACGTGCCCTTTGTTGCCCACGGCGTCGTTGACGCGGTAACGCTCCACCTCGGCACGCATTCCAAGCGCTTGGGTGAACGCGTATTGCAAACCCAAGCCGAGCTTGTAGTTGGTGCCGCGCTCGCTGGGGTTGGGGTTGGCGACGTTTACCGCGCCGGTTCCGGTGAAGGAATCCCGTGCTTGGGCGTAGTTCAAACCGACGCGCCCCAAGGCCGAAAACCGGTCGGTGATCGGCAAAATGCCGACCGCGTCGAGGTTGAAGCCCTTGAGCTTGATATTGCCATCGAGGGTGCCCGCAGGGATGGTGTTGGCGGTGTAGCCGAACTTGCCCAGGTCGAAGTAGCCGGCTTCAAGCGCCAAGTTGCGGTTGAACTGGTAGCCGCCGTAGAGTTTGAAGCCGGTGCTGCTGTCGCGGTCAGAGATTGAACTGGTGCCGAGACCGCGGCTGGCCAGGCCACTGGTGATTCTGGCGTCGTCGATGGTGGCTGCCGAGCGGCCAATGTTGGCGCCGCCGTACCAGCCGAGGTCGTCGGCCAGCGCATAAGGGCTGACCATGGCCGCGAGTGCAAGCAGACTCAGCGAGCCTGGAATGGTTGCTAATTTCATAGGGTTCTCCAGCTGGATTGATGAGGGTTTGTCACTTAAGGAGCAGGCACATTGATGAAGGTATTCACCAAGGTGACTGAAGCGCCCAGCGACAGGGCCCTGCCGTTCAGCGTCAGCGGGATAACACTGCCGGCGGTGGAGAAAGCGGCGCCAGCCTGGGAAATGATGGTCCCGACCATGGTGCCGCCACCGCCTGCGTTGATGATCGCGTTGGAGCCAACCTGCCAGAACACATTTTTCGCCTGTGCACCGCCAGCCAGGATCACGCTGCGGGGAGATGCGGGGCCACCCACGGTGAGCGTGGAAGCCATCTGGAATACCCAGACCGCGCCTGGATCGCCTTGTGCGTCGAGCGTGAGGTCTCCACCCTGAATCAGGAAGGAACCCGATGGCGCGGTGTACACCCCCGGTACAAGGGTGAGGTTGGCCAGATTGCCGCCGGGGTTTGCGCCCGCGGGTCGGCCAGCGAGGTTTCGATATGCAGCCTCGGCATCAAGGCGGGCCTGAGTGGCACTCGCGCAGGAAGCCGCATTGACTCCATTCGTCGGGTTGGTTGGCCCCGTGGTGGACGTGGTGCACGTGAATATCTTGCCCGTTACGTTGCCTTCGTTGACGCCAGGCACTTCGGTGTAGATGTCTGACGGAGCCGAATCGTGGAATCCGGTGATCGATGACGTACCGGTGGCGATAGTTCCAATGTCTGCCGTGCTGCCCGCACTGCCCGTGATCACAGTCTGATTGCCGGTGTTGGTCATTCCGGCCGAGCCGCCAAACACACCGTAACGCGCAGCCGACGCAAGGATGTTGACTGACTCAGGGCCGGTTCCTGCGACCAGCGCCGTTTTGAAGCTCCAGGCATACGGACAGCCGAAAGGCGTGCCTGCCTCGCTGGTGGCGCTCGACTGAATAACCGCCGAATAGGACGTGTTGCTCAGCAGTGCAGAGCTAGTGGTCAGTGTCGCTACGCGGGTTGCGGCGTTGTAGCTGACAGAGGCAGGCACCAGCACTGCGCCACCCTGTGGGGCCAATGTGAAGCTGGTTGTATTGATAGAAGCAGCATTCATCGGCAGGCTGAAGCTGGCCGTAACCGCCTTGCCGCCAGCCGCCACACCGCCCGTGCTGATTGATGCAGACGCGCTGCCGTTGCTGGGGTCTGTCGCCGTCACCGCCGGTACGGTGGCGCCTGCTACCGGGCAGGCTGCGCCTGGAAGGATGGCCCCCTGTGGAACGGGCGGGACGGATGTTGCGCCGCCGGATGTTGCGCCGCCGATACCGAGAATGGGATCTCGCCCGCCCCCACCCCCACCGCAAGCAGCAAGCAAGACACTGCAAAGCACGGAAGCGAGCAGTGCCCCGCCAGCGCCATGGGCGTTGATAAATTTCATTTTGGGGGCATCCTGGTGACTGACTGTTGACGCGGCCAGAACTGGCGCAACGTTTGGTGGCGGGCAACTTAGGTTGGGCTTCCGCTTGAGTCGCCATGATATTGCCCACCTCACTTAAAAGATATGTTTGTCAGCCTGCGCGTTGTAAGTCGATCGCCCGCGAAAAATCTTTACTTGACAATAGCGTGAAGTAATTGGCAAAGCATGACATCAAATCTCAAATTTTTGGGTCATACGGACCTGCTGCGCGCCTTGACGCAAGGCGGCGGTGCAGCCAGCGAAGTGTTTCAGCTTTGCACCAGCTTTCGCGGCCTGCTTATGCCAAAGATCGCCACATAGGGCTTTGGTCGTCAATCGCTGTTCTTGACACGGCAGATACCGACACCACATGGGTAAGGCTTTTAATGCTCTGCAACTAGCCTCCACCAAAGGTAATCGGGCCAGATTCCAATACTGTTCGGTTTGGGGCGCACATGGGCGTGGCCCGCGAAGCGGTTCTGCGGCTGCGGCTGCGGCTGCGGCTGCGGCTGCAAGCATTCAACTTTTGGGGTCTTCCAGGCAACAGCGAGATCAGCAAATCGGCCCTGTCACAGGCACGCACGCGCGTGGGCTGGCAACGCGGCGTACCCGCAACTGCGATTTGTCGGGCTGCCCGAAGGAGGAACCCATGTGATGTTTGCCACCGCACTGGGGCCCATGCCGACGGCGAGACGAGCCTGTTTGAGCAGCTCATCGACCGTCTCAAGCCCGACATGGTTTGTTTGGCTGACCGATTCTTATTGGGCTACAAGCTAAGGTGCAAAGCACGGCAGACCGGCGCCCGGCTGCTGTGGCGCGTTAAAAAGAATTCCGTTTTTCCTGTGAGCCAAGCGCTGCCTGACGGCTCCTGCGTGTCGCAGCTGCGCCGCGACAGAGCGAGCCGCCTGGCCGGGTGCCAGCCGAAAAAGGTTCGCATCATCGAATACCACCTTGATGGCGACCCCCAAGCCGAGACACTTTACCGACTGGTCAGCCGCGTGCTTGACCCGCAGCTCGCCAGTGCGCAAGAGTTGGCAGTGCTTTTTCACGAGCGCTGGGAAATTGAGGGCACGCTCGGTGAAATGAAGACATACCTGCGGGGCGCCAGAGTCGTGCTGCGCAGCAAAACCACGGACCTGGTGCGCCAGGCGTTCTACGCGCTGTGGCTGGTGCATTTCGCCATTCGCCGCTTGATGCATTAGGCGGCGCTGAAAAAGCACGTGGACCCGAACCGGGTATCGTTTAAAACCAGTGTGCAAATCGTGTGCGCCAAGCTGCTGTACTCGGCGGCTATTACCCCTGAGCGCTATGAATCGTGGTGCGCGCAGCGGGTGCACTGCGCTGCCCCCGCCAAATGCTAAAGCTCGTGGGGAAAGCACAATCCGCGAGTGGTCAAACGCAGAATCAGCTACTACCCTTCGCGCAAGGGCGATGAGCCGCTCGATGTCCGGCTTCACACCACAATTCGGGTTCGATTTGAAGCCAACTGAACAGTATTGGAATCTACCCCGTTTAATTTTTTACTCTGTTTAATTTTCCGTTTAACTTTGGCAGCCAGCATCGTTGAAGCCTGCGCAACTGGCACGGCGTCGGGAGTGACAATGGAAAGTGTCAGCCGCCGTGCCATTCGCCAGCGTTGGGATGCGCAGCGCGAGCGCCTGAAACTTGCGTGATTAGCTGCCGCAGCAATTGCCCTTGCCGCGCTCCTGGATCGGCGGGCATGGAACCGTACCGTAGGAACAGTAAACGCAGCAGTCTCCAGGCTTGGGCTTGAGTACGGCGTGACATTGCTCGCAATCGTAGAACCACTGGCAGGCGTCGGTGGGCATTGTCTCGGACTTGGCGTGACCGCATTCGGGACAGGTCAACGTCGACTGCAGCACCACCGCCGTCACTTCGCGGCCCCTACCACGGTTGAGGGGTAACCGGCCTCCTTGGTGGCGCGCGTGAGGGCCTCGGCGTTCGTCTTTGGGTCATCAAACGTCACCTTGGCCTCTCGCCGATCCAGATTCACGTCGGTCTTGCTGACGCCGGATACCTTGGTCAGCGCCTTTTTGACCGTGAGCGGGCAGGCAGCGCAGTTCATGTCTGGCACTGACAGCGTGACGGTTTGCGTGGCAGCCCAAACGGGCGACGTCATTACAGCCAACGCAGCCAGGGCAACGAGCTTTCTCATAACAATTTCCTTTCAGTAGAACCAGGGTGCAACCAGCGGGAATCCAAGTGCGACGAGCACCAACGCCGCCACGATCCAGAACAGCGCCTTGTAGTCGCGGTTGACCTGCGGCAGCGCGCAAACCTGCCCGGGCTCACAGGCGGCTAGCGGTCGCCAGATACGCCGGTACGCGAAAAACAGTGCCACGACCGCTGCACCAATGAAGATGGGTCGGTAGGGCTCGAGCAGGGTCAAGTTGCTGATCCACGCGCCGGAGACCCCCAGCGTGATCAGCACCAAAGGTCCGAGACAACAGGTTGAGGCAAGGATGGCCGCCAGACCGCCGGTCAGCAGCACGCCGCGCCCGCCGCTTCGAGATTCAATTGGAAAATCCGATTTCATAGCTTAAGCTTACTTCCGTACTTAACTACGGAGTCAAGTGCCATGAACGAACTTCCCGAAAACCTGACCATTGGCGTCCTGGCGGAGGCCGCCGGGGTCAACGTCGAGACAATCCGCTTCTATCAGCGCAAGGGCCTGATGCAGGAGCCCGACCGGCCCTTGGGCGGCATCCGTCGCTACGGCGACACGGCTCTGGCGCGGATACGCTTCATCAAATCAGCCCAGCGACTGGGGTTCAGCCTGGACGAGATCGCGGACTTGCTCAAGCTCGAGGACGGGTCCCATTGCGCCAAGGCCCGCGAGCAGGCCGAGCACAAGCTGGCAGACGTGCGAGCTCGGCTGGTCGACCTGCAAAGGATCGAGGGCGCGCTACAGGGACTCGTCGAGCGCTGCGGCACCGCGAGTGCGCAGGTGCAGTGTCCGCTGATCGCCGCATTGCAGGCGGCGTGATCGTCCAGACCGGACACTGTCCGTTCTCGGTCGCCGGCGTCTGAGCACGGGTTAATCGGGGTCACAGGTTAATCGGGGTCAGATTCCAATTAATCCAAGCCTATATAGCCAGCAACGACCCACAACCCAAAACGCGGCTTCCAACCCACCAATCCGCAAGCCCGACCCCCCACAAACTCGCAAGCCCGCTGCGCGCAAGCCTTACCCCGCCGCAGCACGCTGCAGCCGGTCCCGCACTCCGTCCCAGTCGGCGCTGGCTGGCGGTGGCTCGATCCAGATCAGTTTGACGCCTTGCGCGTCGAAGCTGCGCAGCACCGCGAACAACTGCTGCGCGGCGGCCGCGGCGTCGTCGGGCATGCGGCGATAGACCACCCGCTCCGAGCGGATGCGGACGATGCTGCGCGCATAGATGGCGATGTGCGCCGCGTCTGCGCCGAGCAGGTCGAGCGCGGTCTGGATTGCTGCGGCGTCCATCAGGCGGACCTTCGCGTTCGGCGCGTAGTGCGCGGCCAGCGTGCCGGGCGCGCGCGGGGCCTCGCCGGCCACACCGGCATCTGATTGGGCATTGGCGGGCTCCAGCACGGCTTCACCGCAAGCCGCTTCGAGCTGCGCCCGCGTCAGCGCACCCGGGCGCAGCAGCACCGGCCGGCCGCGGGTGCAATCCACGATGGCCGACTCGATGCCGACGCTGCAGGGCCCGCCGTCTAGCAGCCACAGCGCATCGCCGAATTCCTGGCGCACATGGGCCGCCGTGGTCGGGCTGACGCGGCCGAAGCGGTTGGCGCTGGGGCCAGCGACGCCGCGGACGCCCGATTCCAGGCAGGCCTGCAAAAAAGCCAGCGCCAGCGGATGCGACGGGCAGCGCAGGCCGATGGAGTCTTGCCCGGCCGCCGCCGCAGCGGCCACACCGGGCCGGCGCGGCAGGATCACCGTGAGCGGGCCAGGCCAGAAGGCCTGCATCAACCGACTGGCAAAGGCCGGCACGCTGGCCGCGTAGTCGCCGACCTGCCCCACGCCGGCGACGTGGACGATCAGCGGGTGGTCGGCGGGACGGCCCTTGGCGTCAAAAATTTTGCGCACGGCGGCGTCGTTCGACGCGTCGGCGCCCAGGCCATACACCGTCTCGGTCGGAAAGGCCACCAGCTCGCCGGCAGCGATGCGGCGCGCTGCCTCAGCGACGGCGGCGACCGCCTCCTGGCCCGGCGGCGCGCCGGCCGGCAGCGTGGTGAATTCAGTCATCGAGCCCAGGCAGCCCAAGCCGGGCGACGACCTGCGCGGCCACCGCCTGCACCGCCGCCACGCTGGCACCGGTGATGGTCAGGTGCCCCATCTTGCGGCCAAGCCTGGCCTCGGGTTTGCCATAAAGGTGCAGATGCACGCCCGGCATTGCCAGCACCGCGGCCCAGTTGGGCGTGCGGCTTTGGCCGGCGGCATCAAACCACAAGTCGCCCAGCAGATTGAGCATGATGGCTGGCGAATGCTGGCGCGGCGCGGGCAGCGGCAGGCCGGCCAGCGCGCAGACCTGCAGGTCGAACTGCGACACGTCGCAGGCGTCGATGGTGTAGTGGCCGCTGTTGTGCGGGCGCGGCGCCATTTCGTTTACGACCAGCCGGCCGAGCGGGCTGCCGTCGTCCACCACGAAGAACTCGACGCACAGAACGCCGACGTAAGCCAGCTCAGTCGCTATGAATTGTGTAGCTGCTTGCGCCCGTTCTGCTTGGGCTGCGGGCATATTTGATTGGTAAGCATGGGTCACAGCCAGAATGCCGCCGACATGCACGTTGCGCTGCGGCCAGAAACAGACGCTGGCACCGTCCCAGCCGCGCGCCAGCACCACCGAATACTCGGCGCGCAGCGGAAGGTGCTGTTCGAGCACGCACGGCACCTGCTTGAGTTCGGCCCAGGCGGCCTGCAGCGCCGCCGCATCGCTTACCCGAAGCTGGCCCTTGCCGTCGTAACCCATGCGGGCGGTTTTCAAAATGCCAGGCAGCAAATCGGCCGGCACGGCGGCGAGCTGCGCTGCGCTTTCAATGACCGCGTAGGGCGCGCAGGCGACACCGGACTGCGCCGCGCAGGCCGTGAAATGCGCCTTCTCGGCGATGCGGTTTTGCGCCAGCGCCACCGCCGCCGCGCCGGGTGCGACCGGGCGCTCGGCGGCCAGCCGCTGCAGCGCGCTCGCCGGGACGTTTTCGAATTCGGTGGTGATGGCGTCGCAGGCTTGGGCCAGCTCGGTCAAGCCGTCGGCGTCGTCGTAGGGCAACTCGAAATGCTGGTGGCTGACCAGACCGGCCGGGCTCAGCAGATCGGGTTCGAGCACGGCGGTGTCGTAGCCCATGCGCTGCGCGGCATGCACGAACATCCGGCCGAGCTGGCCGCCGCCCATCACGCCCAGCGTCACCGGCCGGCCGGTCGCGCTGTCGGGGCCCGGCAGCAGCGGGCCGCTCGGCACGCCCGGCGCTGGTAGCGCGGCCGCTGCAGGCACCGATGGCGCCGCCGATGGCATTGGCGATCCCGTCACCGCTACCGGAGGCGCTGCCACTGCCGCTGCCAAAGGGGCCGCCGCGCTCATGCTGGCGGCAAGGTGATGGCCGCTGCCGCTACAGTTTGCGCCGCGCGGAACTCGGTCAATTGCGTAGCCAGCCCGGCGTCGTGCAGCGCCAGCAGCGCCACCGCGAACAGCGCCGCGTTTGCCGCCCCGGCCTGGCCGATGGCAAAGGTCGCGACCGGAATGCCGCGCGGCATCTGCACGATGCTGTGCAGCGAATCCACGCCGCTCAGGTGTTTGCTGGCCACCGGCACGCCGAGCACCGGCACAGCGGTTTTCGAGGCCAGCATGCCCGGCAGATGCGCCGCGCCGCCAGCACCCGCGATGATCGCCTGCAAACCGCGCCCGGCGGCCTGCTCGGCATAAACAAACAGCGCATCGGGCATGCGGTGCGCCGACAGCACCCGCGCCTCATGCGCAACCCCGAATTGCTGCAGGATCTGCACCGCCTGCTGCATCGTCTCCCAGTCGCTCGCCGAGCCCATGACGACACCGATCAGCGGCGCGTCGGCGGCCTGATTGACGGGCGATTTCAGCGCGGCGGACGGGTCGTTTGGGTTCATGGTGCAGCCCGGCAGAACGCCGGCACAGGTGGATCAAAACCGCAGATTTTACCGGCTGGCCCGGCGCCCGCAGCTGCAGTGCGCAGCGTGCCGACTGCCTCCAGCCCGACGTGCTATCTTCACACCCCGACCGGCCCGCACGCCCTGCGGCGCGCCGTATAGGGAAGGTCCGGGCTCCAGCGGCGGCCCGCAGCGCACGCCTTGAAACCCCGCCCCACAACCTCACCTCCCAAGCACCATGATCGACGTCACCCTTGCCAATTTTGAAGACGAAGTCGTTGCGGCTTCGATGAGCACCCCGGTGCTGGTTGATTTCTGGGCGCCGTGGTGCGGCCCGTGCAAATCGCTGGGGCCGATCCTGGAGAAGGTCGAAGCCGCTTATGCCGGCCGCTTCAAACTGGTGAAGATCGACTCCGACCAGGAGCAGCAGCTCGGCGCGGCCTTCGGCGTTCGCAGCATCCCGACCTGCATCCTGATGGTGAACGGCCAGCCGGTGGACGGCTTCGCCGGTGCGCTGACCGAAGGCAAGATCAAGGAGTTTCTCGACAAGCACCTGCCGCCCGCAGCCGAAGCGGACGAAGCCGAACTGGCGCTGGCGGACGACGCCGACAGCGAGCCAGACCCGCTGACCGACCCCGAGGCGGCACTCGAAAAGCTGCAGCATGCGGTCGCCACCGACCCGGCCAACGACGCCGCGCGCTTCGACTACGTCAAGCTGCTGCTGCAGCGCGGCCGGGTTGCCGACGCCAGGACCGCGTTCGCACCCAAAAGCACGCCGGCCATCGCACACACCGCCACAACGCGCCGTTTCGAGTCGCTGGGGCGCTGGCTGGACGCTATTGATTTTGTAGCTGCTGACGCCGATTCTGATTCGGCCACAGCCCGGTTTGACGCAAATATTGCGGCCAACAAGCGGGATTTTCAGGCGCGCTTCGACCAGGCGCGCTGGCTGATGGCCGGCCAGCGCTGGACCGATGCGCTGGACGAGCTGCTGGAGATTTTGATGCGCGATAAAAGCTGGTCCGACGACCTGGCGCGCAAGACCTTCATTGCGGTGCTCGACATCATGGAGCCAGCCAAACCGAAGGTCGCCGACGGGCATATTCCGCCAGATGACCCGGAAGTGGCGCGCTATCGGCGGAGACTCAGCAGTGTGGTGCTGAGCTAAAACCCCCGACTCGGGAACCAACGGGGACCAAATTTTCAGCGGTGCAAGACGGGCGTCGCAACGCCGTGCGCAGGCGTGGCCAGGCCGGCTCATTCATCCTCTAACTGCCGTCCACATGCTGCCGAGCTGGTAGGCCCATGCACCGCCCAACAGTAAATGCGAGCGTGGGCGTGAGCAGCTAGCGCTTGTACCCACTCTCTTGCCGGGATCGAATCGCCAACACAAACACCGTGTCCTTGGCCGGGTAACAACAGTAAAGCGCCAGGCGCCCGCTGGCACCAGTAGCAATAACCAGCCGACGCTGCCCGAACGCTGAAGGCCGGCCAATCAGCGGGCTGGTTCAGAGCATATTTATCGCCGCCACGATCGCATCCATCCGGCTGGCCCGAACTCTGGCGCATGGTCAAAAAGAAAGTCAAAGATCCGGTCAAAGTCATCCCTGACCTGACGAGCCAAAACGACCGCGCTCAAGGCACGGCCGGCTTGGCTTTTCCTGCACGGCGCACCGGCCTGGTCTGCAACCACTCCGCCAGGTAGGCCCGCATTTCATGCCACTCCACACCCGGCTCCCCCGCGTCTAGCGCTTCATCCCGCTCATGCGCCTGGCGCTGCATGGAAAACTTCCCTTCAGCCTCGCCCGCCTTTTCAGACACGGCCTCGAGCATGAAGTTGTGCGGCGTTTTGCCCAGCGCCTGCGCCAGCTAAGTGATGGGTTCGCGCAATGAAGGGTCTATGCGCAGAGTGGTAGTGGACATAGCGGCTTGACCATGAAGGGTTTTTGTATCGCAAGGGTGGCACAACATGCTGATGATGCGGACGCTCCGGAGAATCGGCCCAGGCTCCCTGAGCTTTTTTGCCCGTCAAGGGTCAGACAGTCAAGAGGTCAGCCGCTGGAATGCT
>JAJAYS010000277.1 GCA_026786065.1 Polaromonas sp. | reverse complement strand
GTCTATGCCCGTATTTGCTGGATTAAGGAACCAAATTGCTTAAATTTTTAATCCTGTGCAGGGGTGCCGTCGGACGGCGCAGCGCGCACTGGCGCCCGGCCTGGTCGCTCTTTTCGCTCAGGAAGTCGAGGCCGCAAGTCCACGGCGACCGGCAACGGATGGCTTTGGGTTTTGCTTCGCTTTGCCGACCAGCTTTGTCGGCGAGCTCTGGAAACAGGGCCAACCTCAAGCAACGACGCCAGAAACCAGCCTCAATCAAAAAGGGTCCGTCGGCCCCTTTGCCTTTGTGTTTGCGGGGCTTGGGCCTCAACGCCGCCAGGCGATCACGGTGGGCAGGCGGTCGTGGTTTGGGCAATGCCGACGCGCAGCTGGGTCGTGCTGGCGCTGTCGTCCGGGCCGATATTGTTTTTGGTGTGCGTGCAGCCGTAGGTGGTCGCGGCCACCACGGCCGGCGTCACCACGTCGTCGCCAGATGGCCTGGTGCCGTCGCGCTCCCACTTGATCATGTCGTCAAAGGCGGTTTCCAATTCGGCCACGGTGAAATCGCAGTGGCTCGCGCCCCGAATCGCGCGCTGCACCAGCCAGCCGCTGTTGCCCTTGGCGGCAACGCGCTTCTGGTAAATCTGCTGCATGTTGAAAGGCGCATACAGGTCGCCCAGCGTGTGCATGCTGGCCACCGGAACCTTGAATTCGCCATTGATTTTTGGAATCCAGCGCAGCCCGCCGGTGCGCAGGCGGTTGGCATCCGGCGCCGCCGTCAGCTTCTGGGCCGCCGCGTTGATCGCTGCCGACCCTGCCGTGTCGCCGTCAAAGACATAGGTGAAGCGGTTGGTGTCCAGCACGCTTTTACTGAGAATGCCGGCCACAGTGCCGTCACCGCCAAAGGTGCCGTAAGCAGAGGAAAAGCTGCCGCCGACAGCCAGACCCTGCGCAAACAGCGGGCGCGGGCCGCCGGTGAGGTTTTGCAGGATGGAGACGTACCTGGCGCCCAGCTCTGTGGGCGCCGACGGAAACGAGGTGAAGAGCGCGCTGGTCACCTGACTTTCAATTTCCGCCCATTTGGTGAAGGGATGGGTTGGCACACCCGCCACCGCCTGCGCAGCCACCTGCATCGCAGCGAAGGTGTCGAACAGTTCGGTGTCGCCGACCACCCCGCATATCGGCACGGCGCCGTGGTATGCCATTTTGTTGCTGGCGGTGGCTGCTGTTTCGTCCTCGATGGCAGCGGCAGCAATGTGCCCGCCCATCGACACGCCGGTAATGTAAGTCTTGGAGGGCGCCGCGAGCACCCGGCCCCGTGCGGCAGCAATTCGGCTGAATTCGAGCGCAAGCGCGTTGGTGTCTTCGACGCCGGCCCGCACGTCGTAGTAATTTTTGCTGTAGCTGGACGCGGCCCAGGCGTAGCCGTTTTGAATCAGGTAACGGCGAATCTGCGGGCGCTGCACCGCAAGCCGGTCGCCCTCGCCGGCAAAACCGTGCGCGTACATCACCAGCTTGCCGTTCCAGTCGGCCGGAACCTCAACCTGGTACCCGGCGGTTCCCAGCACCCCGGCCCAGCGGCTGGTGCTGTTGACATCAATCTGGTCGCTGCGCTGTCCGGACAGAGGCGCAAACGTGGTGGCGCCGGCATCGACTGCGCTGAGCGCAAAAGCGGTGCGGCTGTCGTGCGCACGGGTTTCTTCCGGGACGACAACCGCGGCAGCGGCAGGCGCCAGCGCAGGCGAGTCGGCACCGCCTCCGCCGCCGCGACCGCCGCACGCAGCCAGCAGGGCGGCGCCGGCAACCAGACTCAAGAGAGAGATCGAATAAAAACGCATGCATCTGCTTTCTGGTGCTGTGAAGGCTTCAAACCGCTGCGGCATGGGGGCTCTCTGCAGACCTGCAGCAGGGCCGGTTCACCGAGGTCTGAAGGCGCGTTTGCGGCCCCCGACCTGTGGCCACCGGGAAGGTTGAGAACCAAATCAAAGTTTGTACGAAGTAGCCAAGCCGGGTGCGAAGGCCGCAAACAGCCCCGGCTTTTACTCGTCCAGCGTAACAATCGTGAAAGGAATGGCGGCGCGGTGGCCCAGAGGCACAGAGGTTCCGAGCCCTGCCCCTCAGCAACTCAGCCCCTCACAAATCGAAGAACACCGTCTCCGCAGGCCCCTGCATCCGGATGTCGAAGCGGTAGCAGACGCCGCCGCCATCGACCGAACGCGTGGCCAGCAGCGTGGCGCGCCGGGCCTCGGGCACGCTGGCCAGCACCGGGTCGCTGGCGTTGGCTACGGCCTCGTCGTCAAAATAAATCCGGGTGAAGGTGTGCAGCAGCAGCCCGCGCATCGTCACGCACCCGTTGATGTACGGCGCCTGGCCTGCTGCGGCGGCGCCGGGCTTGACGGTCTGGAACGCGTAATGGTTTTGCGCCAGCGTGCCGGTGCCGCAGCGCCCGAAACCGGTAAAGCCTTTGGCCTCGACCCCGGCCAGCGTGCGCGTCGGCTGCCCCCTGGCATCGACCTGGCTGATCTCGACAACGGCATCGAGCACGCTCTGGCCGTTGCCGTCAAAAACCTGGCCGGTGATGCGGATGTGCTCACCCGCCGCGTGCGGCCGGGCCAGAGTGGGGCTGAACAGGCTTTGCAGGTCGTAGCCGTATTGCTCTGGCGTCAGGCCGTAGGCGAAAAACGGGCCGACGGTTTGCGACGGGGTTTGCTTGAATCTGGCTTGCGGCATGTTTGTAAGGGTGGTCATGGTGGGCGGGCTCATTCAAAACGGCTGGCCTGGGGGCCGCGCAAAACGATGTCGAACACATAGCCGAGCGCGAAGTCGGGCTCGGTCAGGTTCAGGCTGAATTTGGACACCATCAAATGCCGCGCATGCTCGGGCACGCCCTGATACATCGGGTCGAAGGCGAACAGCGGATCGCCGGGGAAATACATCTGCGTCACCAGCCGGCTGGCGAAGTAGTCGCCGAACAGCGAGAAGTGAATGTGCGCCGGCCGCCAGGCGTTGGGGTGGTTGCCCCAGGGGTAGGCGCCGGGCTTGATGGTCATGAAGCGGTAGCGGCCGTCGTCGTCGGTCATGCAGCGGCCGGCGCCTAAAAAGTTCGGGTCCAGCGGCGCCTTGTGCTGATCGACCTTGTGGATGTAGCGCCCGGCCGCGTTGGCCTGCCACACCTCGACCAGCGTGCGCTTGACCGGCCTGCCGTCTTCGTCCAGCACGCGGCCGGTAACGACGATGCGCTCGCCGATCGGCTCGCCGTTTTTGACGGCGTTCTGCGTCAGGTCGTGGTCCAGCGGGCCGAGCTGCTCGGGGCCGTAAACCGGCGCGGTGAGTTCGGCCAGCGCCTGTTTGAGTGGAACCAGCGGCTGCGTCGGGCCGCGCAGCATGGTCGATTTGTAGAACGGATAAAGGTGCTCGGGGTGGCTGGTAAAGTCGCGCGGCGACAGCAACGGCGCTGGAGGGTTCAGGGTCATCGAGGGCTCCTTGGGAATGGCGCGATGGGCGATAAGTGGTGAAAAATAGCGGTTAGACGG
>JAJAYS010000276.1 GCA_026786065.1 Polaromonas sp. | reverse complement strand
TTTCAGAGGCAGGTGTTAAGCGCCCAGCATTCATGCGGACTTGAAGGCATTACGCGATTCCGACAAGCGGCACCATTTCATTGAACACCGGATTCCGCCATAACTGGCGGGCGCGGCAAGCTATTTAATTTATAGCGTCTGCCTGCCGTTGCCTATTTCTTGTTTTGCAGCGAGACCTTCAACCGGATCGACGGCACCGTCAAACCGCTGTTTTTCAGGTGGGCTTGGATTGAAGGCAGCATTTGCCGCAATTTTGCCGCCGCCGCGTTGCCGCTCACCAGCAGGCACCAACTCTTGTCGTCGAGGGGGCCGGCTTTGACGTAAGGTCTAAGCGCCTCCGGAACCAGCGGTGCAATGGCCGCCAACCTTGCGTTCGATTCCCAGCCCAGCCTGGCGAGATGCGCCAGCTTCGGTGCGCCGGTCACCGCGTCGTAGGCCGAGACGGCATTTTTCAGAGGTCGGTGGTCAGTCAAGGAGGTTGTGTGTCGGTCTACGCCCTGTGTATTCGATGGCCCCCCAAATTTTGGGAGGCTTTTAGGCGAAGTTCATTATCACGGACGCCTTGGCTCCCTCTGCCCCCTTTCGACTGCGTTGCTCTTCTTGCCAATAATCGGGGCTCTTGCCTGCAAAAAGACGCGCATCCCGATGCAATTGGTGGTGATGCAGCAGGACGTCTTCAAGGGCGCGCAAAAACTTTATGCGCCGGACACGCGCTGGCTGAACCTGCCCCCAGCGACCCCTGAAACCTCATCGGACCGCGTCGCGCCAGCAGCCGCTTTCTTGCCGCTGGCGGGTTGGCGGGTCAGGTTGACGCGCGGCGCTAAAATCCGGGGTTTGCGTCGCTTGCACCGCGCCGCTGAGCCCCCATCTCGGTCCTCCCTGCGACCTGCGGGGATCAATCTGTATTGCCCTCAAATAGGATTTCGGTTGCGTTGTTCCGCCTTCGTATTGGGCGGACCGCAAACCTGCATGTATGGCCTCCACTATCCTGACCAAACTCTTCGGCAGTCGCAACGACAGGCTGCTTAAAACCTACCGGAAAACCGTAGAGCGAATCAATGCGCTCGAAAAGCAGTACGAATCTCTTTCCGACGACGGGCTTCGAGCGAAAACCGAAAGCTTCAAGGCCCGGGTTACAGGCGGAGAAGCCCTCGACGACATCCTGCCCGAGGCCTTTGCCGTAGTGCGCGAGGGCAGCAAGCGGGTGATGAAGATGCGCCACTTCGACGTGCAGTTGCAGGGCGGCATGTCGCTGCACAACGGCAAGATTTCAGAGATGCGAACTGGCGAGGGCAAGACCCTGACGGCGACGCTGCCGGTGTACCTGAACGCGCTGACCGGGCAGGGCCTTCATGTCGTGACGGTCAACGACTACCTGGCCAGCCGCGACGCCCGCTGGATGGGCAAGCTCTACAACTTTCTGGGCTTGAGCGTCGGCATCAACCTGCCGAACATGACGCGCGAGGAAAAACAGGCGGCGTATAGGGCCGACATCACCTACGGCACCAACAACGAGTTCGGCTTTGACTACCTGCGCGACAATATGGTGTATGAGGTCGGCGACCGTGTGCAGCGCGGGCTGAACTACGCCATCGTCGATGAGGTCGATTCCATCCTGATTGACGAAGCCCGAACGCCGCTGATCATCAGTGGGCAGGCTGAAGACCACACCGAGATGTACGTTGCGATGAACAAGGTCGTGCCGCTGCTGGTCAAGCAGGAAGGGGAAGCCGATCCGCGTACCGGCGAGGGTGTGACCAAGCCGGGCGACTACACCACCGACGAAAAAACCCGGCAGGTCTTTTTGACTGAGCAGGGGCACGAAAACGCCGAGGCGACCCTGTTCAGGCTTGGACTGATCGCCGAAGGCGCGAGCCTGTACGACCCGGCGAATATTTTGCTGATGCACCACCTTTACGCCGCCCTGCGGGCCAACCTGCTGTATCTGCGGGACCAGCATTACGTGGTTCAACAGGGGGAAAACGGACCCGAAGTCGTGATCGTAGATGAATTCACCGGCCGACTTATGTCGGGCCGGCGCTGGAGCGACGGCCTGCACCAGGCGGTCGAAGCCAAAGAGGGCGTGCAGATCCAGGCCGAGAACCAAACCCTGGCGTCGATCACCTTTCAGAATTACTTCCGGCTGTACGGCAAGCTCGCTGGCATGACCGGCACCGCCGACACCGAAGCCTATGAGTTTTCGGAAATCTATGGTCTTGAAACCTCCGTGATTCCGCCGAATCGGCTCAGCCGGCGCGAAGACCAACTCGACCGCGTTTACAAAACCACCCGCGAGAAATACGAAGCCGCGATTAAGGACATCCGCGAGTGCCATGAGCGGGGCCAGCCGGTTCTGGTCGGCACCACTTCGATCGAAAATTCCGAAATCATCGATGCGCTGCTGATCAAGGAAAACCTGCCGCACCAGGTTCTCAACGCCAAGCAGCATGCGCGCGAAGCCGACATCGTGGCGCAGGCCGGGCGCCTGAAGGTCATCACCATCGCCACCAACATGGCCGGGCGCGGCACCGACATCGTGCTCGGCGGCAACGTCGAGAAACTGGTCGAGGCAGTCGAGCTCGATGAATCAGTCAATGCGCCGGCCAAGGATACCGAGATCGCCAGACTGCGCGCCGAGTGGAGCGTCGAACACGAGCAGGTCAAGACGCTGGGCGGTCTGCGCATTATCGCGACCGAGCGCCACGAATCGCGGCGCATCGACAACCAGCTGCGTGGCCGCTCTGGCCGCCAGGGCGACCCGGGCTCGTCGCGCTTTTACTTGAGCCTGGACGACCCGCTGATGCGGATTTTCGCCGGCGACCGGGTGCGCTCCATCATGGAGCGGCTGAAGATGCCCGACGGCGAAGCCATCGAGGCCGGCATCGTCACCCGCAGCATCGAGTCGGCTCAGCGCAAGGTCGAGGCGCGCAACTTTGACATGCGCAAGCAGCTGCTCGAATACGACGATGTGGCCAACGACCAGCGCAAGGTGATTTACCAGCAGCGCAACGACATCATGGACGCCGCCAGTCTGTCCGGGCAGATCGCTTCGCTGCGTGAAGGCTGCTTCACCGACCTGGTGCGCCAACATGTGCCCCAAGAGAGCGTCGAAGAGCAGTGGGACCTGCCAGGTCTGGAGAAGGTGTTGCAAAACGACTGGCAGATCGAGCTGGCCTTGAAGGCCGAACTCGACTCGGCCGCCGCCATGACCGATGAGGACGTGCTCGAAAAAGTAGTGGGCGCAGCAAATGCGGCTTTTTCAGCCAAGGTCGAGGCAATCGGTGAAGACAACTTCACGCAGTTCGAGCGTGTCGTGCTGCTACAAAGCATAGACACCCACTGGCGCGAGCACTTGAGCGCGCTCGACTACCTGCGCCAGGGCATTCATTTGCGCGGCTATGCGCAAAAGCAGCCAAAGCAAGAGTACAAGCGCGAGGCTTTCGAGCTCTTCGGCCAACTGCTGGACAGCGTCAAGAACGAGGTCACGCGGGTATTGATGAACGTCAAGATCCAGTCGGGCGAGCAGCTCGGACTGGCGGCCGAGGAGATGGAAAACCGGGCTGAAAACATCGCCAACGTGACCTACACCGCTCCGGGCGAAGGCGGCGAGGCCGAAGTCACCCACGACGAGCAATCCCGGCGGCCGCCAGCATCGCGGTCGGCAATGGCACTGGCAGCCGGCATGGCCGGCATGCCGCGTGTCGGGCGCAACGAGCCTTGCCCCTGCGGCTCGGGCAAAAAATTCAAGCAGTGCCACGGCAAGCTGAGCTGACCGGCGTGGCTTTTTGGCCGCTTCGCATGCGGGACCTGCCGCCTTTGCACTTGTCGCTTTTCATGGGAGTCCAACGATGCCGGTGAACCTGTTTGCCACACCTGCTACCGGGCTGTACCCGGTCGCCGGCCTTCGCTGGGGCATTGCCGAAGCCGGCATTCGCAAGGCCGGGCGCAAAGACCTGTCGGTGCTGCTGCTTGACGAGGGCGCGTCGGTCGGTGCGGTGTTCACACAAAACCGCTTTTGCGCCGCGCCAGTGCAGCTGTGCCGTGCGCACTTGGCTGGCAATGCCGCGCAAGGTGTTGCGATTCGCGCCCTGCTGATCAACACCGGCAACGCCAATGCCGGCACCGGTGCCGACGGCCTGAGCCGCGCTCTGGCGAGCTGCATCGCCCTGGCGCGCGAACTCGATTGCGCGCCCGAACAAATCTTGCCGTTTTCGACCGGCGTGATCATGGAGCCGTTGCCGCACGAGCGCATCGAAGCCGGGCTGCCAGCGGCTTTGGCGGATGCGAAGGCCGACAACTGGGCCAACGCGGCCGAAGCCATCATGACCACCGACACGGTTGCGAAGGCGTTCTCGACCCGGATCACGCTCGGCGGCGTGCCGGTCACGATCACCGGCATCAGCAAAGGCGCCGGCATGATCCGCCCGAACATGGCGACCATGCTGGGCTTTCTCGCAACCGATGCCTGCGTGGCACCAGAACTGATGACGCAACTGGCCAGTGAGCTGGCCGAAGGCTCGTTCAACCGCGTCACCGTCGATGGCGACACCTCGACCAACGATTCCTTCGTCGTCATCGCCAGCAACCGTGCGGCGCATCCGCCAATCACCTCGCTGGACAGCGCCGACGGCCAGACGCTGCGCGCCGCGATGCTCGGCTTTGCGCGCCAACTGGCTCAGTCCATCGTGCGCGACGGCGAGGGCGCGACCAAGTTCATCACGATCAACGTCGAAGCCGGAAAAACCAGCGCCGAGTGCCGTCAGGTGGCCTATGCCATTGCCCATTCGCCGCTCGTCAAAACCGCCTTTTTTGCCAGCGATCCCAACCTCGGCCGCATCCTGGCGGCGGTTGGTTACGCCGGCATTGCCGACCTCGATCAGACCCGGATCGATCTCTACCTGGACGACCTGCTGGTCGCCAAAAATGGCGGCCGGCACCCCGGCTATGTCGAGGCCGACGGCCAGCGCGTGATGAAGCAAAGCGAGATCACGGTGCGTGTGCTGCTGGGTCGGGGCAGTGCCCGCGACACGGTCTGGACCTGCGACCTCTCCTACGATTACGTCAAGATCAACGCCGACTACCGGAGTTGAGGCGCCCGGCTGCGCTGGTGGCGGCCCCCGTTTATTTTCAGAGCGAGCGAGCAAGCATGAATGAGCAGTTTCTGAGCCTGATGGCCCGTGTCGAATCGCTGGTGGCGCGTATCGAGTCGGTGCTGCCGCAGCCGCTGTCGGCACCGGACTGGCGCACTGGCATCGCCTGGCGTTACCGCAAGCGTTCCTCTGGCCATGGCGCGCTGGAGCCGGTGCGCCATGTCGGCGCGATGCGCCTTGGCGACCTGAAGGAAATCGAAGACCAGAAAGAAAAAATCCGGCGCAACACCGAACAATTTGTTGACGGCAAGCCGGCCAACAACGTGCTGCTGACCGGCTCCCGCGGCACCGGCAAATCCTCGCTGATCAAGGCCTGCCTGAACGAATACGCGGTGCGTGGCCTGCGGCTGATCGAGGTGGACAAGGCCGACCTGATCGACTTGCCCGACATCGTCGATGTGGTGTCCGACCGGCCCGAGAAATTCATCGTGTTCTGTGACGACCTCAGTTTCGACGAAGGCGAGCCGGGCTACAAGGCGCTCAAAAGCATCCTTGACGGCTCGGTTGCAGCGGCCACGCCAAATGTGCTGATCTACGCGACCAGCAATCGCCGCCACCTGTTGCCCGAGTACATGTCAGAGAACCTGACCTACACCCATACCGAAGACGGCGAGGTGCATCCGGGCGAGGTCGTCGAAGAAAAGATTTCGTTGTCCGAGCGCTTTGGCTTGTGGGTCAGTTTTTACCCGTTCAGCCAGAACGAGTACCTGACCATCGTCGCGCAGTGGCTGTCTTCGTTCGGCGTCGGCGCCGCAGCCATCGAGGCCGCCCGGCCAGCGTCGCTGGTGTGGGCGCTCGAACGCGGTTCGCGCAGTGGCCGGGTGGCCTACCAGTTCGCGCGCGACTATGCCGGTAATAAATGAGCCCCCACGGTCGCTCGCTGCGCGTAGCTCCCTGCCCCCCGAGGGGGCCGGTGCGCCTGCGGCACGGCTAAGCCGGTTCCGCAGCCCCGGCTTGATTGGGGAGGCTCCTTCTTACTCCCTCTCCCTTCGGGAGAGGGCGGGGGTGAGGGCTCCCCGCTTGGGTCTTCACGGCCTCAGCGCAGAGATTCCTCACTTATGTCGCACCCCTAAATCATGACCAAACCAGCGCTGATCGCTGACGCAGCGCTTCCGCGCCAAGGCCTCGTACCCCAGCAGGAAAGGGCGGTCGTCGAAGTTGCGGTTGGCGTGCTGATTCGCCCGGGCGGCGACTTTTTGCTCACCTCGCGCCCGGCCGGTAAAGTCTATGAGGGCTTCTGGGAATTCCCCGGCGGCAAACTCGAAGCCGGCGAGAGCATAGCGCAGGCTTTGCGGCGTGAGCTGATCGAAGAAATCGGCCTGAGGGTAGATGCCCCGCAGCCCTGGAAAACCGAACTGGTCGACTATCCGCACGCGCTGGTGCGGCTGCACTTTTGCAAGGTTTACGACTGGCGTGGCACGCTGCAGATGCACGAGGGCCAGTCATTTGCCTGGCAAAGCCTGCCGGTGCTCGTCGCGCCGGTGCTGCCGGGCACGCTGCCGGTGCTCGGCTGGCTGGCCGAAGAACGCGGCTTCTCCGGCGCCACCTGTTGAGCCGTCGCAGTCGTTGCCGGCAGCCGTAGCTGCCTGGCTGTCGCTACGAAAAACATAGCTGCTTACGCACGTATTAATTGGCTTACAGCCAATTTTTTCTTAAGAAAACGCTTTTTTTGCCGCCAGCGCGGCGGGGGCATACTGGCTAGAGTTCTGCTACCAACTCCGACCCGCACGCGCCCAGCCGTGAGCCCGCCATGCCCCACTCCGCCTACCGCCACACCATCGGCAGCACCACCACCGGTTTCGCCGACCTGAAGGACCTGCTCGCCCAGGCTTCGCCGGCGCGTTCGGGAGACCGGCTGGCCGGGGTCGCTGCGGCCAGCGACGAAGCGCGCGTGCTGGCGCAAATGGCGCTGGCCTACCTGCCTTTGAAGGTCTTCCTGAACTACTTGGTGGTGCCCTACGAAACCGACGAGGTCAGCCGGCTGATCGTTGACAGCCACGACGCTGCGGCCTTTGCGGCGGTCGGCCATCTGACGGTCGGCGGCTTTCGCAACTGGCTGCTACGCGATGCGGCGGACAGCAGCGCGCTGGCGGCGCTGGCACCCGGCCTGATGCCCGAGATGGCCGCCGCCGTCAGCAAGATCATGCGCAACCAGGACCTGATTCTGGTCGCGCAAAAGTGCCGCGTCGTCACCCGGTTTCGCGGCACGCTCGGGCTGGCGGGCCGGCTTTCGACGCGGCTGCAGCCGAACCACCCGACCGACGATGCTGCCGGCATTGCCGCGAGCCTGTTTGACGGCCTGCTCTACGGCAGCGGCGACGCGGTGATCGGCATCAACCCCGCGACCGACAACGTAACCCAGGTGACGCGGCTCTTGGTGCTGCTGGACGAGATCATCGAGCGCTACGCGATCCCGACGCAGTCCTGCGTGCTGACGCACGTCACCAACACACTGCAGGCGATGGCGCGCGGCGCACCGGTCGATCTGGTGTTCCAGTCGATTACCGGAACCGAGGCCGCCAACCGCAGCTTTGGCATCGACCTGAGCCTGCTGGCCGAAGCGCAGGCTGCGGCGTTGTCGCTAGCGCGCGGCACGGTTGGCCGTAACGTCATGTATTTTGAGACCGGCCAGGGCAGTGCGCTGTCGGCGAATGCGCACCACGGCGTCGATCAGCAAACCTGCGAGGCGCGGGCCTATGGGGTAGCGCGGCGCTTTGAGCCGCTGCTGGTCAACAGCGTCGTCGGCTTTATCGGGCCGGAGTATCTGTACGACGGCAAGCAGATCGTGCGCGCCGGGCTGGAAGACCATTTTTGCGGCAAGCTGCTGGGCCTGCCGATGGGGTGCGACATCTGCTACACCAACCATGCCGAGGCCGACCAGAACGACATGGACGTGCTGCTGACGCTGCTCGGCGTGGCCGGCTGCAACTTCATCATGGGCGTGCCGGGCTCCGACGACATCATGCTCAATTACCAAAGCACCTCGTTTCACGACGCGCTGTACGCGCGCCGCGTGCTGGGGTTGCGGCCCGCGCCCGAGTTCGAGGCCTGGCTGCAGCGCATGCAGATCACCCAGCCTGGAGAGGCCTTTGCACTGCGCGAGGGCCTGCCGCCGGCGCTGCGCGAGGCGGTGCTGCGGCTTGCCTGAAGCTTCTTGAACCTCAAGCCATGACCGACAAAACGCCACTCGTTGTCGCCAACCCGTGGCGGGAGTTGCGTCAACTGACGGCGGCGCGCATTGCGCTGGGACGCACCGGCGCCAGTCTGCCGACGGCGCCCCAACTCGAGTTTCAGCTCGCCCATGCGCGGGCGCGGGACGCGGTGCACCTGGCCCTCGATGTGCCGGCCTTGCTGCAGGC
>JAJAYS010000275.1 GCA_026786065.1 Polaromonas sp. | reverse complement strand
GTACGCCGACTACGGCTACATCATGGAAAGCGGGCGCGTGGTGATGGACGGCATCGCCAGCGAGCTTGCCAGCAACGAAGACGTCAAGGAGTTTTACCTCGGCGTCGGTGGCGGCGAGCGCAAGAGTTTCAAGGATGTCAAAAGCTACAAGCGGCGCAAGCGCTGGCTGGCGTGAAGGTCGGCGCGGGCCGGCTCGATGTTCGCGGGCAGCCGCGCCGGGGCAAGTGCTCCACACCGCCATTTCTTGGTAACTACTCAGGCCATTTGTGAGCAGATATAGCGCAGTGAACCCGTATGACCCCCTCTACTTCCGTCAGAGAGCAGGGGCTGAACGCTGCGGCTCCAGATGCGCCTGCGCGCTTCGGGAAAGTAAAGAGGCCCGGGCGCAGGCCGGGCTGCGGTCTGCAAGACAGGGCTCCCCGACTCCGGTCGGCTGTGCTTTTTCAAGGCCCACTCGGCCCTTACCCCAACCCTCTCCCAGAGGCACAGGGCGCAAAACCAAAGCCGCTGCGCAAAATCAGCTGAGTACCTGGATTTCTTAAGCTTTTTAATGTGGCAGCCGAATGGTTACGAGCGTAAACAGCTACAAATTAAATAGCGACTAGCCTGTCTTTTAGGATCCTTCTATGACCGACTTTCACGACGCATTGGAAACCCGCAACCCCGCCCAACGCGAAGCCGCGCTAATGGCGGCGCTGCCGCAGCAGGTGGCCCACGCGCAGGCGCGTTCGCCGGCCTTTGGCGAATTGCTGGCCGGTGTCGATGCGCTCCGAGTCACCGACCGGGCGGCGCTGGCCCGCTTGCCGGTGGTGCGCAAAAGCGAGCTGCAGGCGCGGCAAAAAACCGGCCGCGCAGCCGGTCAGGGCGCCTTTGGCGGCTTTGCTGCGGTCGGCTACGGCGCAGCCATGCCGCGCTTGTTTGCCAGCCCCGGCCCGATCTACGAGCCAGAGGGCACGGCGCGCGACTACTGGCGCATGGCACGGGCCATCCACGCGGCCGGCTTTCGCGCCGGCGAGCTGGTTCACAACTGCTTCAGCTACCACTTCGTGCCGGCCGGCTCCATGATGGAAAGCGGCGCGCATGCGCTGGGCTGCACGGTGTTCCCGGGTGGCACCGGGCAGACCGAGCAGCAGGTCGAGGCTATCGCCGACCTGCAGCCGGCCGGCTACATCGGCACGCCGAGCTTCCTGAAAATCATTGTCGAGAAGGCGGCCGCGATGGGCCAGGCCCTGCCCTCGCTGAAAAAAGCGCTGGTCAGCGGCGAGGCCTTCCCGCCCAGCCTGCGCGACTGGTTCGGCGCGCGCGGCATCGACGCCTACCAGTGCTTTGCCACCGCCGATCTGGGGCTGATCGCCTATGAGACCGCCGCGCGCGAGGGGCTGGTGCTAGATGAAAGCGTGATCGTCGAGATTGTCCGGCCCGGCACCGGCGATCCGGTGCCTGAGGGCGAGGTCGGCGAGCTAGTGGTCACCACGCTCAATGCCGACTACCCACTGATCCGCTTCGGCACCGGCGACCTGTCGGCGGTGCTGCCCGGCCACTGCCCGACTGGCCGCAGCAACACCCGGATCAAGGGCTGGATGGGCCGGGCCGACCAGACCGTCAAGATTCGCGGCATGTTCGTCCACCCGGCGCAGATCGCCGACATTGCTCGGCGCTTTCCCGAAGTGCTGAAGGCCCGGCTGGTGGTCAGCGGCGAGCTGGCCAGCGATACGATGACGCTGCAGGTTGAGGCCAGCGCCGCTGCCGACGACAGCCTGCGGGCGGGCTTGAGCCAGCGCATCGGCGAGGCGGTACGCGAGGTCACCAAACTGCGCGGCGAGGTGCAGTTGCTGCAACCCGGCAGCCTGCCCAACGACGGCAAGGTGATCGAGGACACGCGCAGCTTCAAATAGCGGAAACCGCAACCGCAGCGACAGCGACCGCAGCAGAGCAGAGGCCGAGACGGCCGTGGCCGCTGCGAGTCGCGCCAGTCTTCTACGACAGGCCCGCTGAAGGCCTGCGCCCACCCCTCGTGAGGGCGGGCGGGGATTCGGCCGTACCCGAATCTCACCCACTTCACCTCCTGGAGACACCCTGAAACGACTGCTGGTGGTCGCCGCCGCAGCGAGCGCCCTGTTCGCCCAGGCCCCGGCTTTCCCCGACTCAAAAGCCATCACCTTCGTCGTGCCGTATACCGCCGGCGGGCCGACCGACCGGGTCGCGCGCGACCTGGCAGAAGCCCTGCGAAAGGCAGTGGGCGGCGGTGCGAATCTCGTCGTGGAGAACATCAACGTCGCTCTATCGCAAGCTGCCCTACAAGCCGCTCGATGACTTTGAATACCTCTGCATGAGCAACGCAGTGCCGATGACACTGATTGGCAAACCGCAGTTGCCGGCCAGCAACTACCGTGACCTTGAGAACTACATCAAGGCCAATGCCGGCAAGCTCAACATCGCCCACGCAGGCCCGGGCTCGGCGTCGCACCTGTGCGGGCTGATGGGGCAGTCAGCGGTGAAAGCCAGCGACGCGATGACCACCATTCCCTACGGCGGCACCGCCCCGGCGATGAACGCGCTGCTCGGCGGTCAGGTCGATCTGATGTGCGACCAGACGACCAACACCACCGGGCAGGTCGAGGCTGGCAAGGTCACAGCCTTCGCGGTGACGACGCCCCAGCCGCTGTCAGGCAACACGCTGCTAAAAGACCTGTCTTCGCTGCAGCAGATGGGCTTCAAAAGATTTGACATGACGATCTGGAATGGCCTGTATGCGCCCAAGGGCAGGCCCGCCGCCGTTTTGAGCCAAATCAACACGGCGCTGAAAACCGCGCTGAAAGACCCTGATTTCGTCAAGCAGCAGGACGACCTGGGCGACATCGTCGTCCGTGACGGCCGGGTCGAGCCGGCGGCGCAGAAGGCGTTCGTGACGGCCAAGGTCAAGAAGCTGCAGCGTTGCCAACTCCAAGGGAAACTGAAGTGGAAGCAGAATGACGAACACAGGCACCATTAAAAATCCGCCGCCGACGCCGGTCAGGCCGGACAGGAAGCCAGTCGCCATGCCTATAAAAACCAATAGGACATACACCACACCAAATTCAACTCATTTTTCCGGCGGCGACGAGCGGGCGTTTTTTCATTTTCATTTAGTCCGCTGTAATTCCTATCTCTTATATTCGCTGGAGCTATCTTTCAGCTATTTCTAAAGAAGTCTGCTGTGCACATCGCCATCCTTACCTTCGACGGGTTCAACGAACTCGACTCGTTGATCGCCCTCGGCGTGCTCAACCGCATTCAAAAACCCGACTGGCGCGTGACGCTTTCGTGTCCGTCGGCGTCGGTCACGTCAATGAACGGCGTCACGGTCCACGCGCAGTCCACGCTGGCCGATGCCTGCCAGGCGGATGCGGTAATCATCGGCAGCGGCATGCGGACGCGCGAAATCGCCAACGACGCGGCGCTGATGGCGTCGTTGAAGCTCGACCCGAAGCGCCAGCTGATCGGCGCCCAGTGTTCCGGCACCTTCCTTCTGGCCAAGCTCGGGCTGCTGGGTGCCGTGCCTGCGTGCACCGATCTGATCACCAAGCCGTGGGTGCTGGAGGCCGGCATCGAGGTGCTCAATCAAGCGTTCTGTGCGCGGGGCAATGTGGCCACCGCCGGCGGCTGCTTTGCGTCGCAGTATCTGGCGGGCTGGATCATTGCGCGCACCGAAGGACTCGACGCAGCAAAGACCGCGCTGGAGTACGTCGCGCCGGTCGGCGAGAAGCAGGAGTACGTTTCCCGCGCGATGAAAAACATCACGCCTTACCTTGCCTGACTTCACACAGTGACGCCCGGCTGTTTCATTAACCCGAACAATACGAAAGAACGCGCATGATTTTTAGAACCCACCAGTACAGACGTCTTTTTGTCGCCGCGTGCCTGTGCGCGCCGCTTGCGCTGACCAGCTTAACGACCCATGCGCAGGGCGCCTGGCCGAGCAAGCCAGTGAAGATCGTCGTGCCGTTTGCCCCAGGGGGCACCACCGACATCCTGGCGCGCGCGCTGGCGCCCGAGCTGAGCAAGGCCTTTGGCCAGCCCTTCGTCGTAGAGAACCGCACTGGCGCCGGCGGCAACCTCGGCGCCGACGCCGTGGCCAAGTCCGCGCCCGACGGCTACACGCTGCTGATGGGCACCGTCGGTACGCATGCGATCAACAAGGCGCTGTACCCGAAGATGCCCTACGACTCGCAGAAAGACTTCGCGCCCATCACACTGGTCGCGGGCGTGCCCAACGTGATGGTGATGGGGGCCGACAAGGCGGCCGCGCTGGGCATTGCCAGCGTGCCGGACTTCATCAAGTACGCCAAAGCCAACCCCGGCAAGCTGAGCATGGCGTCCAGCGGCAACGGCACCTCGATTCACCTGGCGGGCGAGCTTTTCAAGTCCCGCACCGGTACCTTCATGACGCACATTCCGTACCGCGGCTCCGGGCCTGCGCTGATCGACCTGATGGGCGGCACTGTCGATGTGATGTTCGACAACCTGCCGTCGGCCATGCCGCTAATCAAGAGCGGCAAGCTGAAGGCCTTCGCCGTCACCAGCGCGCAGCGCTCTGCCGCGCTGGACGCGCCGACGCTCGAGGAAGCTGGCCAGCTGAAGGGTTTCGACGCCAGCTCCTGGTTCGGCCTGCTGGCCCCGGCCGGCACACCGGCCGACATCGTCAACCGGGTGCAGCAGGAAGTCGCCAAATCGCTGGGCACGCCAGCCCTGAAGGAAAAGCTGCAGGCTCAGGGTGCCATCCCCGGCGGCAACACGCCGGCGCAGTTCAGCGAGTTCATCAATGCCGAGCACGTCAAATGGGCGATGGTGGTGAAGACCTCTGGCGCAAAGGTGGATTGACCGCCGACCCTCTAGTTAGACAGCCGGTCGCCGCACTGCGACTACGTGGGGCAGCGACACCGATTCAGCCAAGGTCTGCCGGGGGAAGTGCAGGCTATCTGCCCTTCAGCCTGCAACACCAGGCTAGACCCCCCAGACCACCTCGTCGCCGGAGCGCTGGCTGCGCTGCAGCAGGTCGATGAAGGGCATGGCGCGCTGGCGCAGGCCCGGCCCTTCCAGCGGCTCGGCATCGGCTTCTTTCAGCGCTTTTTCTTCCGCTGCAATTTCGGCTTGCAGCGCGGCAATCGCCGCCAGCATCTCGCCGGGCAGGACGATGCCTTTGGGCCCGGCGTCTTTGCCGATAACTTCCAGAATACGCCGGCCATTGGGCTCCAGCATGATTACATCGCCAGCGTTTTTCGACTTGAATTTGTAAAGCATGGTTTCTCCTTGGGATTCTCTGCATAACCCTTGCGAATCTGCGGCGGCCAGGTCGGGATGGGCTGCAAAGGCGTCTTTTTTTGCCAATAGCCCGGCTCTTGGCAAAAAAACAACTCAGCAGACCACCCGAGTCCAGCAGGCCGCAGGGGTTATGCAAAGAGCCCTTGGCAGCTTGGGTCAATTCATTATGGGTTGCACGCGCTGGCCGGCCTGTAGGCCGCATTCGGCTTTCGCCATATCCCCGTGCCACTTTCCGGACGCTATTAACTTCATAGCTGTTTACGCCCGTATTGATTGGCCTTAGGCCCTTTTTTTCTT
>JAJAYS010000274.1 GCA_026786065.1 Polaromonas sp. | reverse complement strand
CATGAGCTGGGTTATCACTGCCTGGTCGCAAGCCAGGCCGACGAGGCGTTGGTACTGGCAGAGAGCATGGCGCCCGATGCCATCTTGCTGGACATTCGGTTACCCGATGCATCCGGCTTGGCACTGTTGCAGCAACTGAAGGAACGGCCGCGCACCCGCCATCTGCCGGTACACGTAATCTCTGCCGAAGACTTGAGCGAGCCGGCGATGCAGATGGGCGCCATCGGCTATTCAATCAAGCCCACCACGCGGGAGCAACTGCGGGAGGTGTTTGCCAGCGTCGAGCGCAAGCTGGCGCAAAAGGTCAAGCGGGTGCTGCTGGTCGAAGACGATGCGCGCCAGCGCGAAAGCATTGCCGCGCTGATCGGTGACGACGACATCGAGATCGTTGCGGTAGAACGGGGCGACGAGGCGCTCGAGCTGCTGCACAGCTCGATTTTTGACTGCATGATCATCGACCTCAAACTGCCCGACATGAGCGGCAACGACCTGTTGCGGCGCATGTCGGCCGAAGATATCCGGTCTTTCCCGCCGGTCGTGGTGTACACCGGCCGCGACCTGAGCCGCACCGAAGAGGCCGATCTGCAACAGTATTCGCGCTCGATCATCATCAAGGGAGCGCGCTCGCCCGAGCGGTTGCTCGACGAGGTCACGCTGTTTTTGCACAAAGTCGAAAGTGGCATGTCTCTGGAGCGCCAGCGCATGCTCAAAGTTGCCAGGCACCGCGACAAGGTGTTTGAAGGCCGGCGTGTGCTGGTAGTGGACGACGACGTGCGCAACATCTTTGCGCTGACCAGCGCGCTCGAATACAAAGGTGCGCTGGTGGAGATCGCCCGCAACGGCATTGAGGCGCTGGACAAACTCAAAGCAGTGCCCGGCATCGACCTGGTGCTGATGGACATGATGATGCCCGTCATGGACGGCTACGGCGCCACACGCGAAATTCGGAAAAACCCGGCCTGGGCGAAGCTGCCGGTGATCGCGGTAACCGCGCAGGCCATGAAAGACGACCAGGAGCGTTGCCTTCAAGCTGGCTGCAACGACTACCTGGCCAAGCCGATCGAGCTCGAACGCCTGTTCTCGCTGATCCGCGTCTGGATGCCCAAGGGAAGGTACCCATGAGCATGCCGCACGGCAGCGAGATCGACATTGAAATCCGCCTGCTGGTGGAGGCCATTTACCTGCGCTACAACCAGGATTTCCGCGATTATTCAAGCGCTTCGCTGAAGCGCCGTGTGCTGCACGCGCAGCAGCAGCTGGGCTATGGCAGCATCTCGGCGATTCAGGAGCGCATCCTGCGGGACCCGCTGGTGTTCGCGCAGCTGATGCAGATCATCACGGTGCCGGTCAGCGACATGTTCCGCGACCCCGGCTACTTCCGCGCGTTGCGCCAGCACGTCATGCCGGTGCTCAAAACCTATCCGAGCTTCAAGATCTGGATTGCCGGCTGCAGCACCGGCGAAGAGGTGGTTTCGCTGGCCATCCTGCTGCATGAAGAAAAGCTGCTGACCCGAGCCCTGATCTACGCCACCGACATCAATCCGGCCTCACTGGAGCGGGCGAAGAAAGGGATTTTTCCCATTGAGCGGGTCAAAAGCTACACCGCCAATTACCACAAGGCGGGCGGCACCGGGATTTTTTCGGACTACTACACCGCAGCCTACAGCGGCGCGTTGTTCGACCGCGCGTTGGCCGCCAGCGTCACCTTTGCCGATCACAGCCTCGCCACCGACAGCGTGTTTTCCGAGACGCAGTTCATCTCCTGCCGCAACGTGATGATCTACTTCAACAAAAAACTGCAGGACCGGGCGCTGGCACTGTTTCACGACTCGCTAAGCCACCGCGGTTTTCTCGGCCTGGGCATCAAAGAGAGCCTCGATTTTTCGGCGTTTTCCGAGCGCTTCGACGTGGTGTCCAAACCCGAGCGGCTGTTTCGCAAGACATGAGCGACGCCGAAACCCGTTCCACTGCATTGCCGGTGTCTCTTCGCCGGCGGGCTGCGGTCGTCATCGGCGCCTCGGCGGGCGGGGTCGAAGCCCTGATCGAAATTCTTCCCGGCCTGCCAGCCGACTACCCGCTGGCGGTGGTGGTGGTGTTGCATCAGGCAGAACAGCACGCCAGCGTGCTGCCCGAACTTTTCGCACGGCGCGCCAGGCTGGCCGTGCGCCAGCCGGTTGACAAAGAGCCCCTCCAGCCGGGCACGCTCTACTTTGCTCCGCCGGGCTACCACCTGCTGATCGAGACAAACCGCAGCCTGTCGCTGAGCTGCGATGCGCCCGTGCTCTTCAGCCGGCCGTCTATCGACGTGTTGTTCGAGTCTGCCGCCGATGCGTTCGGTCGGGCCCTGGTCGGGGTGCTTTTAACCGGAGCCAATGCGGACGGCGCGGCAGGTCTGGCCCGCATTGCGCAGCAGGGCGGCCTGACTGTGGTGCAGGACCCCGCCGAAGCCCACAGCCCGGACATGCCAGGCGCGGCGATTGCCTTGCGCACCCCCGATTTCGTGCTCCCGCTGGCCGGGATCGGACGTTTGCTCGCGGGCTTGACCGCGCAATTCGCGCCACCGGCAGCACCGTGATCCGCCAGCCCCACGCCTTTGCTTCTGCCTCCCCGTCCGCTACTTTTTTTATAGCTTCTTACGCCCGTATTTAATGGTTTATAGCCTGAAAGTGCTTCAGTCTTGAGACTTACAGCCCATAACGCATAATTTGAACCGATGCTCCCTTTCCCCACCGACACTGCAAAAATACTGATCGTCGATGACCTGCCGGAGAACCTGCTGGCACTGGACGCGCTGATCCGCCAGGAGGGCCGCATCATCTGCCGCGCCGACTCAGGAGAAGCCGCGCTGGCCCTGATGCTGGAGCACGAATTCGCGCTGGCGATCCTGGACGTGCAGATGCCGGGCATAAACGGGCTGGAACTCGCCGGGATGATGCGCAGCACCGCCAAGACGCGCAGCATCCCGATCGTTTTTGTCAGCGCGGCCGGCCGGGAAATGAACTACGCCTTTGCCGGCTACGAAAGCGGCGCCATCGACTTTCTCTACCAGCCGCTTGACAGCCATGCCGTACGCAGCAAGGTCAGCGCTTTCGTCGAGATGTACCGCCAGCGCAAACAGCAAGAGTTCTTGCTGCATGAGCTGCAAACCACCCAAGCCCAGCTGCAGCGGGCGGTGCAGGTCCGTGACGACTTCATGTCGATGGCCTCGCACGAGTTGCGCACTCCGCTCAACACCCTGCTCCTGCAAGCCCAGCTGCGGCGCCGACTCGCTGGTGGCGCCACGCTGGCTCCCGAAAAAATTCAGGCGATGGTCGAGCGCGACGAGCAGCAGATCCGCAACATCATGCGCTTGATCGACGACATGCTGGACGTCTCGCGCATGCAGCGCGGCACGCTGGACATTGCGCCCGCGCCCAGCGACCTGGCCGGGCTGGTGCGCCGCACCATCGAAAGCCATGCCGACCAGGCCGCCGCCGTCGGTTGCACGCTGGAGCTGTCTGCGCCAGACGCACTGCCCGGCCTGTGGGATGAGTTCCGCATTGAGCAGGTGGTGGCCAATTTGCTGACGAATGCGGTTCGTTACGGCAACGGCAAGCCGGTGCAGGTCGAGGTGGCGAGCGAGCCGGCGGCCGGCGAAGCGCGGGTTTCGGTGCGCGACCAGGGCATAGGCATTGCGCCCGAAGACCATGCCCGCATCTTCAATCAGTTCGAACGGGCCGTCGGCAAGCAAGTCGCGCCAGGCCTCGGACTGGGGCTTTTCATCAGCCGCCAGATCGCCCACGCGCACGGCGGCCGCATCGAAGTGAAGAGCGCGCTGGGGGAAGGCTCGACCTTCAGCCTGCGGCTGCCGCTGGTGGGCCAACAATAGCGTGGTGCCGAGTAAACATTTTTTAACCGCTAGAGGAACCATCATGGAAGCAGAACACATCAATTCAATAGGCAACCAGCTCGCCGACCTGAGCAACCGGGTCAATGAGCTTCGGGGGTATCTTTGACTACCCTGCCAAGGAACGAAAATTAAACGAAGTGAACGCTGCGCTGGAAGACCCCAAGGTCTGGGACAACCCGAAGCGCGCGCAGGAACTCGGGCGCGAGAAGAAATCGCTTGAAGACGTGGTACGTGTCATCGACCGCCTGAGCACCGAGTTGGCCGACAACGCCGAATTGTTCGACATGGCTAAGGCCGAAGGCGACGAGGCCGGTATGCAGTCCATCGAAGGCGAAGCCGCCGTGGTTGCGCGCGAGGTCGAGAAAATGGAGTTTCGCCGGATGTTCAACAACCCGGCCGACCCGCTGAATGCTTTTCTTGACATCCAGGCTGGCGCCGGTGGCACCGAGGCCTGCGACTGGGCCAGCATGCTGCTGCGCCAGTACCTCAAGTACGCCGAACGCACGGGCTTCAGGACGCAGATTGAAGACGAGACGGCCGGAGACACGGCGGGCATCAAGGGCGCGACGATCAAGATCGAGGGCGAATACGCGTTCGGCTTGTTGCGCACCGAGACCGGCGTACACCGGCTGGTGCGCAAGTCGCCGTTCGACTCGTCGGGCGGGCGCCACACCTCGTTTGCGTCGGTGTTCGTGTACCCCTAAATCGACGACTCGATCGAAATCGACATCAATCCGTCGGACGTGCGGGTGGACACCTTTCGCGCCAGCGGCGCCGGCGGCCAGCACATAAACAAGACCGATTCGGCGGTGCGGCTGACCCACATTCCGACCGGCATCGTGGTGCAGTGCCAGGACGGCCGCAGCCAGCACAGCAACCGCGACGTCGCCTGGAAACGGCTGCGCTCGCGGCTCTACGACTTCGAGTTGCGCAAGCAGCAGGAGGCGCAGCAAAAACTTGAAGACACCAAAACCGACGTCGGCTGGGGCCACCAGATTCGCAGCTACGTCCTAGACCAGAGCCGTATCAAGGACCTACGCACCAACTACGAAACCTCGGCGACGCAGAAGGTGCTGGACGGCGACCTCGATCCGTTCATTGAGGCTTCGCTGAAACAGGGCGTTTGAAAAGCGCTGATCAAGGTCCACAGACTTGACGCCGCCAGTCAGGCTGCATTCCGGGCTTGACCCGGGATCCATGCACCAGCGCCGACCGTCATGGATCCTGGCTCGGTGGCCGGGATGCCAGCAATGTCCCTCCGCATGGAGGCCACGGCCGCAGACCGCCCCGACCCCAGACCCCCGCCAATCGCGCAGCGTAACGCGTCCCGCGCAAGCCGGCTTCGCCAGCGCTTCAACCGGCAATGTCGATCAGCCCGTGACGCACCGCCAGCAGCGTCATCTCGGCCTGATTGGCCAGCCCGAGTTTTTGCTTGATGTTGTAGAGGTGCGTTCCGACGGTGGAGCTGGAAACCGACAGCGTCTCCGAGATTTGCGCCACCGACTGGCCGCGCGCCAGTTGCACAAACACTTCGAACTCGCGGGGCGAGAGCTTGTCCATCGGACCGGCGTCGCCGCGAATGTTCTGCATCGCGATGCGCTGGGCGATCTGCGCATCCAGATAGCGCTCGCCCCGCGCAATAGTGCGGATGGCTTCGATCAACACTTCAGGCGCGCTACGCTTCGACAAATAGCCGAGCGCCCCAGCCTGCAGCGCTCGCATCGGGTGGCTGGTGTCCTCATGGGCCGACAACGCAAGAATGCGCGCGCGACCGTTCTTGGCGATCAGGCGTTTGATGGCCTCAATGCCGCCCATGCCGGCCATCGCAATGTCCATCACCACGACATCCGGGGCTACGCTTTCGTACATTTGGCAGGCGGCCTCCCCGCTGTCGGCTTCAGCCGTGACCTCGACATCGCCAGCGGCCTGCAGCAGCAGCCTGAAACCCGTGCGCACCACCGCATGGTCGTCCACTAGCATGACTTTCATGGCGTTCCTGCTTTTGTATGTTTGTTCAGCGGCAAAGTGACCCGCACCCGCACGCCGCCGGTTGCAATTTGCTCAAGCTCGAACTCGCCGCCCAGCGCCTGCGCGCGTTCGCGCATGCCGAGCACGCCGAAATGACCGGGCGCATGAAAGTCGCCGATGCGGCCCATACCGTCGTCTTGCACCGACACCCGCAAGCTGTCTTCGCTGGCGTGCAGTTCAACCTCGATGCGGCTGGCGCCGGCATGCCGCACCGCGTTGCTGACCGCCTCTTGCACGATGCGGTACACGGCGGTGGCCAGCGCGTCGTCCAGCCCGTCGAGCGGGCCGGCCAGCTTCAGCGACAGACCGGCGTCCGGAAAGCGCGCGCGCCAGTCGCCGAGCCAGTCCTGCAGCGCATCGCGCAGGCCAAAACGGTCCAGCGCCAGCGGCCGCAATTGCGCAACCAGCCGGTGCACCCCGTCATAAATCTGGTCGGCGCAAGCCATCACCAGCCGCGCCGATTGTTCGATCGACGCATCCTGCCCGGCAGCCTTGCGCGCAATCACCAGCCCGACGGTTTTGATCGCCGTGACTTGCTGGCCGATTTCGTCGTGCAGTTCGCGTGCAATCGCGCCGCGCTCGCGCTCGATGCGGTCCTGGATGACGTGCGTCAGTTCGCGGTTTTGAGCCAGCTCCTGTTTGGCGGCCTGCGCTTGCTGGCGCACCGCCGCACTGTCTTGCACCGACTGCGCCATGGCGTTGAAGGCGTGGCCCATCTGCCGGCCTTCGCGCCCCGCCAATGCGGGAAGCCGGGTGCCGTAGTCGCCCTGCTCCACTTGGTGCAGGCCCCGCAACACCAGCCGCAGCGGCCGGGTGGCATGGCCCAAGATCGCATAAACCAGCGCATTGGCCAGCACGAACACCGCCAGCACCAGCCACAGCATCGGTTGCAAATCGTCCCAGCCATCGAGCGTGGCGCGGGAGGCATCCGGCTGAAGCACGATGCGGCCGTTTAGCAGCTTGATTTCACGCGCCGCCAGCGGTTCCGCCACAAGGCGCGCATACCAGCCTGGTGCTTGCCGGCCAGTCTTGTAGGTCGAAGGCGGGGAGCTGTAAATCAGCTGCTGCTGGGCGTCGTACAGGGTGATCTCGTTGGCCCGCACCCGGCCGACGCGGGTCAGGTAGGCGTTGACGGCCTCCAGCCCGGCCCCGACTTCGCGCCAGTCCATGCGCGAGAGGAGTTGGGCCGCGACCACGTTGGCCCCAAGAACTTCTTCATGCACCGCGCGTCGGGTGGTGCTGATCTCCACACCGATCAGCGTGCCGGAAAAAATCAGCATCAGCGCGGTAATCAGCAGATTGATCTGCAGGCGCAGGCTCATGGCGTGGCGACAGCGAAAAAATCTTTGCCCCAACCGGTGAAGTCGCCGGTCTCGGAAAATCCAGCAAGGGCCTGCCGCAGCGCCTCGGCCATCGGTAGCTCGAACGGGCTGTGTCCGCACCCCTCCAGCACCTGCAACCGGCTGCCGGCAATGCGCTCGTGCAAATCCCAGGCGGCTTGCGGGCGGCACACCCAGTCGAGCCGCCCATGCAGCAGCGCCGTGGGCAGACCGGCCAGGGCTTGCGCCCGCTCCAGCAAGGGCGGTGCGGTCCAGAAGCAGCCGTGCGTCAGGTAGTGACTTTGTATGCGGTACTTCGCCAGCAACGCCGACAGGTCGGACCCGGTCAGCGGACCGGCGCGGCGTGCACAGCGCTGGCGCTGCGTGACCGAAGCTTCCCATGCCTCCCAAGCCAGCGCGCGGCCGAGCGCGGTCTCTGCGTCGCCGTAAAGAAGGCCGTCAGCCAGCCAGTGCAGCAGGCTGGCATGCGCAGTCTGCGGAGCACCAGCGGCCAGTTCAGTCCAGGCGTCCGGCAAAAACTGTTGGGCCTGCTGGAAGAACCAGTCGAGATCGCTCGGGCGACCGAGAAACACGCCGCGCAATACCAGGCCCAGGCAGGCGTCGCGATGCGCTGCCGCGTAGGCCAGCGCCAGCCCCGCCCCCCAGGAACCCGCCACGACCAGCCAGCGTGTCACGCCCAAGTGCTGGCGCAGCGCTTCGATGTCGGCCAGCAGATCGTCACTGGTGTTGGCCCGCAGTTCGCCGCACGGCAGACTGCGCCCGCAGCCGCGCTGGTCGAACAGGGTCAGCCGGCATAGAGTGAGATCGAACAACTGGGCATGCCGCGGCGAGCAGGCTCCACCCGGCCCGCCGTGCAGAAACAGCACCGGCAGGGCACCCGCCTGGCCGCCCTGCTCGTAATAGATACGGTGGCCACCGGGCACATCAAGCCAACCGGTGACAGTAAACGGCCCCGGAACCAACGGCAGGCCAGCGCCTTGTGGCGCACCGGCCGCAGCGGCGGCCGCGAGCTCGACGCCAGTTTCGCAAAATACATCGGAAGGCGGGGCAGACGCGGTCATGCAGGCGATGCTAGCCGCAATCGCCAACCCCCATGCCTCATGAAAATCATGAGGTGCAATTCCATATTTCTGCGATGGACGCTTTGGCTGGGGGGCGCATACTGAAATCGTGTATCAGCGGATGCGCCGCCGAAACACGCACCGCGAATTTGCGGCTCAACTGCATTGGAGAAATTGTATGAAATGGGAAAAACCGGCTGCCAGCGACATGCGCTTTGGATTTGAAATCACGATGTACATCGCCAACCGCTGATCGCGGCCAGCCCGTCGGGGCAAACCGACGGGCTGATTTTTTTGTCTGGGCGGCTGTGCCGCCATGAAACCGGAAACGTTCACGCTTTGAAAGTCCATGTCCTTGGGTCTGCGGCCGGCGGCGGATTCCCGCAATGGAACTGCAACTGCCCCAACTGCCACGCTTGCCGCCAAGGCGATCCCCGCTTCACGGCGCGCACCCAATCGTCGATCACCATCAGTGCCGACACGCAAAACTGGGTCTTGCTCAACGCCTCCCCCGACATCCTCCAACAGATCCGCAGCTTCCCCAGGCTGCAGCCAGCGCGCAGCCTGCGCGACACCGCCATCCGGGCCGTCCTTTTGATGGACGCGCAAATCGACCATACGACGGGCCTGTACATGCTCCGCGAGCACCGCCAGCCGCTGGAGTTGTGGTGCCACCCGCTGGTGCGTGACGACCTGGTCAGCGGCAACCCGCTGTTCAAGGTGCTAGGACACTACTGCGGCATCGACTGGCGTGAACTGCGGCTGGACGTCAGCGGTTTTGAAATTGCCAGCGCACCCGGTCTGCACTTCACCGCGCTGCCGCTCATCAGCAATGCGCCGCCGTACTCACCGCACCGCGACCGCCCGCAACCTGGCGACAACGTCGGCCTGACCGTGCTGGAGCCTGCGACTGGAAAACGCCTGTTTTACGCACCGGGCCTGGGCCTGATGGAAGCGCCCGTCTGGGCCGCCATGCAGGCCGCCGACTGCGTGCTGGTCGATGGCACGCTGTGGACCGACGACGAGATGATCACGCTGGGTGCCTCCAAAAAAACCTCGCGCTCAATGGGCCATCTGCCGCAGACCGGCCCTGGCGGGATGATCGAATGGCTGGACCAGCTTCCTGCGGGCATCCGCAAGGTGTTGATCCACATCAACAACACCAACCCTATTTTGAACGCCGACAGCACGCAGCGGCGCGAACTGACCGAACGCGGCATTGAAGTCGCTTACGACGGCATGGAGATCGATTTATGAGCAGCCTTCCCGAACCCTGGAGCGCCGAAGAATTTGAAGCCAAGTTGCGCGGCAAAAGCACCAATTACCACATCCACCACCCGTTTCACGTGATGATGGCCGAGGGCAAGCTGACGCCGGCCCAGTTGCGCGGCTGGGTCGCCAACCGCTTTTACTATCAGGTGTCGATCCCGCTGAAGGACGCGGCGATTTTGTCGAACTGCGACAACCGAGAGATCCGCCGCGAATGGATTTTGCGCATTCTCGATCACGACGGTTGCACGCTGGGCGGGATCGACGACGCCGGCGGCATCGAAGCCTGGATCGGCTTGGGCGAGGCGGTAGGCCTGTCGCGCGACGACGTCACGTCACTGCGTTTCGTGGCCCCGGCGGCACGCTTTGCGGTGGACGCCTATGTCAACTTTGCGCGCCGCCAGCCTTGGCAAGAGGCCGTGGCATCGAGCCTGACCGAGCTGTTCGCACCGCACATTCACCAGCAGCGCATCGACACCTGGCCAGTGCAGTATCCGTGGGTTGATGCCGCAGGCCTGCGCTACTTCAAGCAGCGGCTGACCCAGGCCCGGCGAGACGTCGAGCACGGCCTGCATTTCACGCTGGCGCATTTCAGCCAAAGCCGGGCGCTGCAGCAGCGCGCCGTTGAGATTTTGCAGTTCAAGCTCGATGTGTTGTGGGCGCTGGCCGACGCCATCATGCTCAGCCAGTGTGAAATCGCCATCGTCGGCGAGAAGAAAGCCAGCGCATGACCACGACGCAAACCACCCCAACCCAGCCGGCCGCCCCGAGCCTGAGCGACCAGCCCGGCATTGCCGCGCACTACCGCCTGCAATGGGAAGAAGTGCAGAAAGCCTGGGTGCTGCTGTACCCCGAGGGCATGGTCAAGCTCAATGGCAGCGCCGGCGAGATCATGCAGCGCCTGGACGGGCAGAAAACCGTTCAGGCAGTGATTGACGAGCTCGAAAGCAGCTTCGGCGCGACCGGCCTGGCCGCCGACGTGCTGGACTTTTTGGCCATTGCACAGCGCCAGGGATGGCTCGCACACCATGAACGCCGCTGAGTCGACATCGGGCGCTGCCAGCCCACCCGGCCCACCGCTATGGCTGCTCGCCGAGTTGACCTACCGCTGTCCGTTGCACTGCGTGTTTTGCTACAACCCGGTCAACTTTGCGCAGACCGGTGCGCAGGCCGAACTCTCGACCGACGAATGGCTGCGGGTGCTGCGCGAGGCGCGCGCCGCCGGCAGTGTGCAGTGCGGGTTTTCTGGCGGCGAGCCGATGCTGCGCGACGACCTGGAAGTGCTGGTGGCCGAGGCCCATCGACTTGGGTTCTATACCAATCTGCTGACATCCGGCGTCGGCCTGACCGAGTCGCGTGCGGCGGCGCTCAAAGAGGCCGGGCTGGCCCACATCCAGCTTTCGTTTCAGGACTCGACCAAAGAGCTGAACGACTTTTTGTCCAACACCAAAACCTTCGAGCTGAAGCGCCGCACCGCGCACCTCATCAAGGCCAACGGCTGGCCAATGGTGCTCAATTGCGTGGTACACCGGCTGAACATCGACTACATCGAACAGATCATCGAACTGGCGGTCGAGCTGGGCGCCGAATACCTGGAGCTGGCCAACTCGCAGTATTACTCTTGGGCCGAACTCAATCGCGACGGCTTGCTGCCGTCGCGCGAGCAGCTCGAACGCGCCGAGCGCGTCACCAATGCCTGGCGCGACAAACTCGGAGACAAGCTGCGCATCTTTTTTGTCGTGCCCGACTACTACGAAACGCGGCCGAAAAAATGCATGAACGGCTGGGGCAACATTTTTCTCACCGTGACACCCGACGGCACCGCACTGCCATGCCACACCGCGAAGATGCTGAAAAACATCGAGTTCCCGAACGTGCGCAGCATGAGCGTGCCCGACATTTGGTATGCGTCGCCGGCCTTCAACCACTTTCGGGGTGACGCCTGGATGAAAGAGCCGTGCCGCACCTGCCCCGAAAAAGAAAAAGACCTGGGCGGCTGCCGCTGCCAGGCGCTGATGCTGACCGGTGACGCCGCCAATGCCGACCCGGTTTGCGACAAATCGCCGTTTCACGATCGCGTGCTGGCGGCGGTAGCTTACGCACAGGTGCCCGACAGCGAACGAACCGTCGTCAAGCCGCTGGTGTTTCGGGATCCCAAAAATTCGGAGCGACTGGCTCCGGCGGGCAGTTCCCCAATCTTGCGAAAATAGGCGAGCGCCGTGCTGGAGACCGCCGCGCCGGGCGCATTCGATAAAATCGGATATGTCCTTGCAAAAACTCATGCAAACCATTGCCGTCCGGAAATATCGCAACACACTTTCGCAGCCGCGTGAAACAGCCGGCCGCGATTAGCGGCTGCAGCTGGCTCCGACAGCGGGCCAATTGCGCGGACTCTGCTGGTCGCGCAGCAGCCCTGCCGATCCGCGCCAACGGGCTCATTACCAAGGACCGCCAGCTGGCCCGTGTGGCCATCGAAAGCGGTCTGATCGTGTGGCCTCGGTAATGGTCCAATCTCGGGCGCATCAACGCGCAGCCGAGCGTCCGGCCCCAATTTCGCCCCTCGCAGCCGCCAGCGCTGCGGGTCCATATCTCGTTTTTTCCCGAAAGTATCTCCATGCGTGAAGGCCAATCAGCGGTGATCCACCGCGCCGACTATGTCGCGCCCGCTTACTGGATCGACACGGTCGATCTGTGCTTTGACCTCGACCCGGCCAAAACCCGCGTGCTCAACAAAATGGCGCTCAGGCGCAATGCCGATGTGCCGCTGCAGTCGCTGCGGCTGGACGGCGAAGAACTCAATCTGTCGCGCGTGCTGGTCAATGGCCAGGGCGCCTCGTTCCGCATGGAGGGCGACACACTGGTGCTGGACAACCTGCCCGACGCCTTCGATCTCGAAATTTTCACCACCTGCGCGCCCGCCAAAAACACCAAGCTGATGGGCTTGTACGTCAGCAACGACTCGTTCTTCACGCAGTGCGAAGCCGAGGGCTTCAGGCGCATCACCTATTTTCTGGACCGCCCCGATGTGATGGCTAGCTACAGCGTGACCCTGCGCGCCGACCGCAAGAAATACCCGGTGCTGCTGTCCAACGGCAACCTGGTCGAAGCGGGACCGCTCGACGGTGGTCGGCATTTCGCCCAATGGTCGGACCCGCACAAAAAGCCGTGCTACCTGTTTGCGCTGGTGGCCGGCCAACTGGTTGCGCGCGAGCAGCGCATCACCTCGCGCGCCGGCAACGAACACCTGCTGCAGGTGTATGTCCGCCCTGGCGACCTTGACAAGACCGAGCACGCAATGAATTCGCTGATGCATTCGGTGGCCTGGGACGAGGCGCGCTTCGGCCTGAGTTTGGACCTTGAGCGCTTCATGATCGTCGCCACCAGCGACTTCAACATGGGCGCGATGGAAAACAAGGGTCTGAACATTTTTAACACCAAGTACGTGCTGGCCAACCAGGCCACCGCCACCGACACCGATTACGCGAACATCGAAAGCGTGGTCGGCCACGAGTACTTTCACAACTGGACCGGCAACCGCATCACCTGCCGCGACTGGTTTCAGCTCAGTCTGAAAGAAGGGCTGACGGTGTTCCGTGACCAGGAGTTTTCGCGGGACCTGTGCCTTGAGCCCTCGGCCCGCGCCGTCAAGCGCATCGAAGACGTGCGGGTGCTGCGCAGCGCACAGTTCCCGGAAGACGCCGGCCCGATGGCGCATCCGGTGAGGCCCGACAGCTACATCGAAATCAGCAACTTCTACACCGTCACGATTTACGAAAAAGGCGCCGAGCTGGTCCGCATGATGCAGACCCTGGTCGGCCGTGCAGGCTTTGCGCGCGGCATGAATCTCTATTTCGAACGTCACGATGGCCAGGCCGTGACCTGCGACGACTTCGCTAAGGCGATTGCCGATGCCAACCCAATCTCCGATCTGGCGCTGCTGCTTACGCAGTTCAAGCGCTGGTACAGCCAGGCCGGCACGCCGCGCGTACAGGCGCAGGGCGTGCATGACGCGGTGGCACAAACCTACACGCTGACGCTGACCCAGTCTTGCCCGCCCACGCCGGGGCAGCCGGCCAAAGAGCGGTTTGTGTTGCCGGTCTGCCTGGGCCTGGTCGGGGCGGATGGCGCCGACCTGCCGCTGCAACTGGTCGGTGAATCAGCCAGCGCAACAGCCATGAAGGCCGGCCAGCGCGGCGCCCACACCCGCACCGTCGTGATGACGCAGGCGTCGGAAACGCGGGTGTTCGCAGGCATCGCCGACGCACCGGTGCCTTCGATCCTGCGTGACTTTACGGCCCCGGTGGTGCTTGAGCTCGACTACCCGGACGCGCAGTTGCTGCATCTGCTCAAACACGACAGCGACCCGTTCAATTGTTGGGAAGCCGGTCAGCGTCTGGCCGTCAGGCAGGCGCTTTTTGCTATTAAATCAGGAGCTGATAACGCCCATAAAGATTGGGCTCCGGTGCTAAATGATGCTTATATCCTCGCAATGCAGAGCGTTTTGCGTCACACCGGTCTGGACCCCGCATTCAAGGAACTGGTGCTGACGCTGCCGTCTGAAACTTATCTGGCCGAACAGCTCGACACCGTGGACCCGCAGCGCGTCCACGCGGTGCGTGAACAGATGCGGCTGCAACTGGCCAGCGCACTGCGCGCCGACTGGGAAAGCGCCTGGGCCGACAACCAGACGACCGGCCGCTATTCGCCCGACGCGAGTTCGTCCGGCCGGCGCGCGCTGGCCGGCATGGCGCTGACGCATCTGTGCCTGGCTGCGCAACACAGCGGTGACGCCAGCTGGCCCGAGCGCGCGCTGCAAAGCTTTCAGTCTGCCGGCAACATGACCGAGCGTTTCAACGCGCTGTCTGCTCTGGTCTCAAGCGGCCACGCGCTGGCTGCACCGGCGCTGGCGCAGTTCTACGCGATGTTCAAGGACGAAGCCCTGGTCATCGACAAGTGGTTCTCACTGCAGGCCGGCACGCCCGACCGCAGCGGCAGCGTGCTGCCGGCCATCAAACTGTTGATGAAGCACCGCGACTTCAGCCTGAAAAACCCAAACCGCGCGCGCAGTGTGCTGGGCACCTTCTGTCAGGCCAACCCGGGGGGCTTTCACCGGCCCGATGCCGCTGGCTACGTGTTTTGGGCCGAGCGCGTGATCGAGCTCGACGCCCTCAACCCGCAGGTGGCCGCCCGGCTCGCCCGCGCGCTCGACCGCTGGAGCCGGCTGGCCGAACCGTACCGCAGCGCAGCGCGCCAGGCCATTGCCCGCGTGGCCGCCAAAACCGACCTGAGCAAAGACACCCACGAGGTGGTCAGCCGGGCGCTTTCAGACTGAGGTTGCACAACGCACGGGCCGGTACCAAAAAGCTCCAGAATTAGATCTTCAAACGAAAGACAAGCATGGCAAAGAAGAATGTTTTTTATGCGCAGTCGGGCGGCGTTACGGCCGTCATCAACGCCTCGGCCTGCGGCGTCATCGAAACCGCGCGTGCCAATAAGGACAAGCTGGGCAAAGTCTATGCCGGGCGAAACGGCATTCTGGGCGCGCTGACCGAGGACCTGATAGACACCGGCAAAGAATCCGCCAGCATGATCGCGGCCTTGCGCTCGACGCCCTCCGGCGCATTCGGTTCGTGCCGCTTCAAGCTGAAATCGCTCGACGCCAACCGGCGCGAATACGAGCGCCTGATCGAGGTATTCAAAGCGCACGACATCGGCTACTTTTTCTACAACGGCGGCGGCGACTCGGCAGACACCTGCTACAAGGTCAGCCAGTTGTCGGAGTCCCTGGGTTACCCGCTGCAGGCCATCCACATCCCCAAGACCATCGACAACGACCTGCCAATCACCGATTGCTGCCCGGGCTTTGGCTCGGTCGCCAAATATGTGGCTGTCTCAACGCTGGAAGCGTCATTTGATGTGCGCTCCATGGCCGAAACTTCAACCAAGGTCTTTGTGCTCGAAGTCATGGGCCGCCATGCCGGCTGGATTGCTGCCGCCGGCGCACTGGTCGAAGACCACGGCATCCCGGTGGTGGTACTGTTTCCCGAGATTGCGTTTGACCAGAAGAAATTTCTGGCGCGCGTCGAAAAGCTCGTCAAGACACACGGCTTTTGTACTGTCGTGGTGTCCGAGGGTTGCCACTACGCCGACGGCCGGTTTCTGGCGGAGCAAGGCACACGCGACGCCTTCGGCCACGCCCAGCTTGGCGGTGCGGCCCCCGTCGTCGCCAACATGGTGAAAGAGGCGCTGGGCTATAAATTTCACTGGGCCGTGGCCGACTACCTGCAGCGCGCAGCGCGCCACATCGCCTCGGCGACCGACGTTAAGCAGGCCTACGAGCTGGGCAAGAAAGGCGTTGAACTGGCACTCAAGGGCCACAACGCCGTCATGCCCACCATCGACCGCATCGGCGATTCACCGTACAAATACAAGATCGGCATGGCGCCGTTGGCCAAAGTCGCCAACGTCGAAAAATTCATGCCGCGCAACTTCATCACCAAGGACGGCTTCGGCATCACCGAGCCCTGCAAGCGCTACCTGACGCCCCTGATCCAGGGCGAGGACTACCCGAAGTACAAAAACGGCTTGCCGGTCTATGCGACCCTGAAAAACCTGCCAGTGCCCAAAAAGCTGCCGGCGTTCACCATCAAGTAGGCCGAACGCCGAAATTTGCAGCCCGTCGCAGCCCGATATACTCTGGGGCTTAGCCGGTGTAGCTCAGTCGGTAGAGCAGCTCATTCGTAATGAGAAGGTCGGGTGTTCGATTCATCTCTCCGGCACCATTTTTAATAAGAAAAGTCCGCTATCTAAAACGTAGCGGATTTTTTTTGGCTAGCTCCGGACTAGCACTAGGATCAAAACTCGGCTGTATTGATTCCTGAAGAAAGCTCTGTCATATAGCCCCGCCTCTGCGGCCTGCATCCTTTATTCGTCCCTGTTTAGGACGGCGAACTGAAGCAAGTCGCCATAGCGCAACTGTAAATGTGAACCGCCCTAAGTTTTGAGAAGGCTCAACTCTCTGAGAGGATTGAGCCATGAAGAAATCAAACAAGTTTTCACCTGAAGTCTGCGAGCGCGCAGTACGGGCCAGCCAGCCACGGGCTTGACCATGCCTGATCCAGACGACGACGCGCACACCTACGGCCCTTTGCCGGACCATGGCCGGTTCGTCTATTCGGCCATCCACCGTCGGGCCGCACTGAGCTG
>JAJAYS010000273.1 GCA_026786065.1 Polaromonas sp. | reverse complement strand
TGCTGCTCGCCACAAAACTCGGCGCATTGCCCGCGAAACACGCCGGCCCGGCTGGCCTTGACCAGCAGATGGTTGACGCGCCCCGGCACCATATCGACCTTGCCGGCCAGCGCCGGAACCCAGAAGCTGTGAATCACGTCGGCGCTCGACAGGCCGAGCCGCACCGGCCGGCCGACCGGCAGATGCAGCTCGTTGGCGGTGACAACCTCACGCCCGCTGACCGGGTCGCGGTAACGCAGCTCCCACCAGTACAGGTGCGCGGTCACGCCGACGATCAGCGCGTCGTCCTGCGGCGGCGGCTGCCAGGCCGGCGTGCGCTCGTAGCCATGAATCAGCAAGGCCGTCACCACGGCCGTCGGCAGCACCAGGCCGCCGCCATAAACAAGCCAGCGCGGATGCAGCCCCGGTTTTGCGCCGCTGCGCACGACTGCCCATGCCAGCAGCAGCATCACCAGCAAAAAAATCAGCGCCGCACCGACCATCAGCTCAATACTCAAACCCGCAATCGTCTGCGCCGCATCGCCAGCCGGGCGCAGCACCGAAGGCCGCTCAAACAGCGCCACCGGCGCTTTCACCGAAGCGTGCCCAGGTAGGCGGCAATGTCGCGTGCGTCGAAGTTTGAGACCCCCATGCTCGGCATCAGGGTGCCAGGCACCAGCTCCGCCGGGGCAACGATGAAGCGCGCCAGCGCCTCGGCGTTGTTGGGAATGTGGCCGGCAATGTAGCTGCGGCTGCCGAAAGCGGTCAGCGGCGGGCCGACCACACCACGCGATGCAGGCACCCCGGGAACCAGGTGGCAACTGCCGCACTGGTACTGCGCCATCAGCCGCTGGCCGTTCTGCGGGTTGCCGCTCAGCTCGACTGCGCCCACGCCCACGCCCACGCCCACGCCCACGCCGACATCGGCACCGCGCAGCGCCGACGCCGCGTCGCAGCCAGCCAGGCCCAAGCCCAGACCGATCAACGCCAGCGCCGCGCTGCGCCGCGCCAAGCCCGCCAGGTACACCACACCCGAAAGGCTTCCGAGGTCCATCCGTATTTGAGACGAGCGCAGCGCCAAGCCCGCTCTGCAGCGCCAGCGCGCGGCTGCCCCGGCGGGGCGAAAGATCGACGGCGGGCAGGGGGGAACCGGTCTAGGCACCTTCGCATTCTTGTCCGGTGCCGCGCAAGCTGGTGCAGGACGGGGCCGACACTTGCGCTGCCAGTACTGGCTGGCGGGGAGAATGGCTCGGCATGAGAATTGCCATTGCCTTTGCAGTGCTGGCTGCGCTCGCTGTGGCCGGGGCCGCTGGTGGCGCGCTGTTTGTGTTCAGCGGCGCCTACAACGTCGCGGCCACCTCGCAGCACCTGCAGCCGGTGGCGGACCTGCTGGAGCTGACGATGCGCCAGTCGGTCCGGCTGCGTGCCAGCAGCCTGGCAGCCCCCGCCGCGCCGGATGCCGCCAGCGCACAGCGCGGTGCGGCCTGCTACCAGGCGCTGTGCGTGCAATGCCACGGTGGCCCGGGCGTGGCGCAAAACGACATTGGCAAAAGCATGCAGCCGGTGCCCGGCCCGCTGGTCGATGCAATGCAGCGCTGGCGGCCGCGCGAGCTGTACTGGATCACCCGCCACGGCATCAAGATGAGCGGCATGCCGGCCTGGAGCATGCGGCTGGACGACCAGCAGATCTGGGACACCGTGGCCTTCATCGAGCGGCTGCCAACGCTGTCGCCGCAGGCCTTCGCCGAGATCACCCGGCGCAGCGCCGAAGCGGCCCGGCCGTCGGTTGCGGAAAGCACGCCGGCTGTCGCCGCGACGGGTGCTGCCGGTGTGACTGGTGCTATCGGCGCTGCCGGCGCTATGTCCGCTACGTCCACCACCGCTTCTGCTGCTGCCAACGCTTCTACCGCCGCTGTCGCCGCTGCAGCCGCTGCAGCCGACTGCCCGCAGCGCGAGCCCCCCCTGGTCGACGCAGGACGGCCCGACGGCGGCCTGTTGCAAACCGTAGCGCAATCGGATACCGCCGAGCGCGGCCGCATCGCGCTGTCGCTGTACGCCTGCACCGCCTGCCACACGATCCCCGGCGTCACCAGCTCGCACCCGAACGTCGGGCCGCCGCTGGCGGGGCTGGCGCGCCGGGCACTGATTGCTGGCCGCCTGCCCAACACGCCGGACAACCTGGTGCGCTGGCTGCGCGAGCCGCAGGCAGTCAAGCCGCTGACGGCCATGCCGTCAATGGGCGTGACCGAAGCGCATGCGCGCGAGATAGCCGCGTATCTGGCGACGCTGGATTGACCGTACGGTGCTACGGACCACACTGGCTGTAGGGGCGGACTTTTATCAATCGGATCTGCCATCAGCCCCTTACTTATAAACAATATCAGCTATTTTATTTATAGCAACAGGCTCGCCCGGCCGACCCGTTGAACCGACTGCAGACTGTCGATCCCGCGCCGCGCGAATCCTGTGTTTCCGCGATTTCTCGTTTTTGCAAGACATGTAAAAAAATTGAGAAATCCGGCCCGGGCCATCCCGCGCTGAATCAGGGCAACGCACGCTTCAGGTCTGCTTTTGCGCACCTGTTGAAGAGAAACAGCTCTTTCTGTCACCGCGCCGGTCCAGCCGCCTGGCTCGCATCCCGTCTCCGCCCAGCCGTGCCTGTCGATGAAAAACCGACCCGCAAGCCTGCGCGGCGAGGCCATTGGCGAGCGGCTTTTCACGGAGCATGACGTCCCCTGGATTCGGGCCCATGTGCCCCAGCGCCGGGAAAAATCGGAAAGGAACCGGTCATTGAACTGACATGGCGCACGCGTACTCTGCGCCCAGCCAGCAGGCTATCGATCAAGCAATTCCCTTTGCTCCCGGACCTGTGGCGCGCGTCGTCTTTCACCCTCATCCCAACCCCCGAAGGAGTTATTCCATGCATCCACGACTCAAGTTTCGCGGCCCCATGCAGCTTAAGTACCCGGTTCTTTCATTTCTGTGTGCAGGGGGGCTTTTGCTCGCACCTGGCGCGGCGGTTGCCAATGGCAACGAGTTCAATCGCCACCAGGGGAAGCTCGTCACCGGAGAAAGCGTGCCGACAGGTGTCGAGATCACGCCATCTGCTGCTCGCGGCTCCGTGTTCGAAACTCTCAATCCCGATCTGCCCACCCGCCCTGACTTCGTCGCCGGCCAGGCCGTGACCAGCGTCACCAGTCCTGACGGTAAGACGCTGCTGGTACTCACCAGCGGCTACAACCGCAACAACGGCCCGGCCGGCACGCGAGTCGCCGCGGAATCGAACGAATACGTCTTCGTCTACGACATCTCCGGCCGCACGCCGGTCAAACGTCAGGTGCTGCAATTGCCCAATACTTTTGTCGGCATGGCCTGGAAGCCGGACGGCAAAGAGTTCTATGTTGCGGGCGGGCGCGACGACAACGTGCACATCTTTTCGCAGACCGCTGGCGCATGGGCTGAAGTCGCGGCTGTCACGCTCGGTCATGGCTCGACGGGCACGGGCAACCTGGGCGGCTTGTCGACCAACAACCCGCCGATGGCGGCAGGTCTGGCGGTGAACGCCTCGGGTACGCGCCTGGTGGTCGCCAATCACGCGAACGACAGCGTGAGCGTGATCGACCTGGACAAACGGGTCAAGACAGCCGAGATCGAGCTGAGGCCGGGCAAGATCAATGCCGCAGACAGCGGAAAGCCCGGCGGCGCCTACCCGTTCTGGGTGCAAATTGCGGGCAACAACAAGGCCTATGTAACCAGTCAGCGCGACCGGGAAGTCATCGTGGTGGACATCGACAGCGCGAAGGTGCAGCGCCGCATCCGCGTCGGCGGTCAGCCCAACAAGGCCTTGCTGAATAAAAGCCAGAGCCTGCTGTTCGTCGCGAACGGAAACTCCGACACCGTCTCGACGATAGACACCCAGTCGGACAAGGTCGTGGCCGAATTCTCGACCACGGCGCCCGAAGAGGTCTTCCCCAATTCGCGGCGCCTGCGCGGCAGCAACCCGAACAGTCTGGCGCTCACGCCCGATGATCGATTTTTGCTCGTGACCAACGGCGGCACTAATTCGGTGGCGGTGATCATACTGGCCCGGTACTAAAGCCGCAAGGACGACAAAGACGACAAGGACGAAAAGGACGAGGATGAGCGCGCCGAGAAGGCTGAAAAGGGAGAACGGGGCGATCGCGTCAAGGTGCGCAACCGGGTCGTCGGACTGATTCCGACCGGCCGCTATCCGAATGCGGTCAGTGTGAGCCGCGACGGCGGTATGGTTTACGTGCTCAACGGCAAGAGCAATGCCGGCCCCAACCCGGGCGCCTGCCGCGCCACCAGCTCGATTGCAACCGGGGCGCAAAGCCCGTGCATTGCCGCCAACCAGTACGTGTTGCAGCAGACCAAGGCCGGGTTTTTGTCACTGCCGATGCCGAGCGGTGGCGAGT
>JAJAYS010000272.1 GCA_026786065.1 Polaromonas sp. | reverse complement strand
CGCCAGATCATCTCAGACAGGGATCTGGCCGATTTCAAAGTTCGCCAGCTTTTCAAGTGCGCGCACCATCGCCGAATGATCCCAGCCCTTGCCGCCATGGGCAACGCAGGCATTGAAGAGTTGCTGCGCGCCGGCGGTGTTGGGCAAGGACACGCCGATCTCTTTCGCTGTTGCAAGGGCCAGGTTCAAATCCTTTTGATGCAGCTCGATGCGAAAGCCGGGATTGAAGGTGCGTTTGACCATGCGCTCGCCATGCACCTCGAGAATTTTCGACGATGCAAAACCGCCCATCAGCGCCTGTCGCACGCGGGCCGGATCCGCTCCGGCTTTGGCCGCGAACAGCAGCGCCTCAGCCACGGCTTCGATGTTCAGCGCCACGATGATCTGGTTGGCGACCTTGGCCGTTTGTCCGTCGCCATTGCCGCCGACGAGCGTGATGTTTTTTCCCATCAGTTCGAAGACCGGTTTGACGCGGTCGAACACCGCGTCAAGCCCGCCGACCATGATCGACAGCGTGGCGTTTTTGGCGCCCACTTCACCACCCGACACCGGCGCGTCCAGGTAGTCGCAGCCAAGGGCGTTGATTTTCTGCGCAAAGGTTTTGGTCGCAATCGGCGAGATCGAGCTCATGTCGATGACGACCTTGCGCTGCCCCGACACAGCTTGTAGTCCCGCCGCCACGCCCGCCGCACCAAAAAGCACGGCCTCGACATCCGGCGTGTCGGGCACCATCGTGATGATGAGGTCAGCCTGCTCGGCGACGCTCTTGGCATCGCCGCAGCACGTCGCGCTGCTGCCGGAAATTTCAGGCGCGAGCTTGCCGCGCGTGTGGACAAAGAGCTGATGCCCGGCCTTGATCAATTGGCCAGCCATGGGTGCGCCCATGGTGCCCAAGCCGATAAAGCCGATCTTGAGGGCCTGCGCGGTCATGCCGTTTCCCGCTCGTGACGGAGCGCCGGCTGCTCATTGAGGCGCTGGTACCAGCCGAGCCCGGCCTCGGTCGTGGTGGCCGGTTTGTATTCACAGCCGATGAAGCCGTCGTAGGCGATGCGGTCGAGGTGCGCGAATAAAAACGGATAGTTGATTTCACCCGTGCCCGGCTCATGGCGTCCCGGGTTATCGGCGAGCTGAATGTGACCGATGCGCGGCAGGTATTTGTGCATCGTGGCGGCCAATTCACCTTCCATGCGCTGGGCATGGTAGATGTCGTACTGAACGAAGGCGTTCTCATAGCCCACTTCATCGAGGATATTCATCGCCTGCTCGGTGCGGTTCAGGTAGAAGCCGGGAATATCGAACGTGTTGATGGGCTCGATCAGCAGTCTCAAACTGTTTTTCTTGAGTTCAGCCGCGGCGTATCGCAGATTCTCGACAAACGTTTGTCGAAGCACGGCTTCGCTCACGCCAGACGGTGCCTTGCCGGCGAGGCAATTGAGCTGCTTCACACCCAGCGCCTTTGCATAGACCATTGCCTGGGCAACCCCAGCACGAAATTCCTCCACGCGGTCCGGGTGGCAGGCAATACCGCGCTCCCCGGCCTCCCAGTCGCCCGCCGGCAGGTTGTGCAGCACCAGCGCAAGACCGTGCGTGTCGAGGCGCTGGCGGATATCGCTCGCGCCGAAGGCATAAGGGAACAGAAATTCAACGGCTTTAAAGCCTGCTTTCGCAGCCTGTTCAAAGCGGTCCAGAAAGGGATGCTCGGTAAACAGCATCGAAAGATTGGCAGCAAAGCGGGGCATGGTTTTGTCTCCGTGTTTTTTAGAATCGTCGGGTGGGGCTTATTCGAGCAGGCCAGCCAATTCGAGTCCCTTGAGGCCCTCGGGGTGGCGGCAGTCGATATCTTCAAACTCGTTGACCTTGTCAATCTCGGTACCCATCGCGATATTGGTGACTTTCTCCAGAATGATCTCGACCACCACCGGCACCCGGTGCTCGGCCGCCAGCACGCGGGCCTGCAGCAGCGCCGCCCGAATATCGCCCGGGTCCTTGACCCGCAGTGCCTTGCAGCCCAGCCCCTCGACGACCGCCACGTGATCAACGCCGTAGCTGCGCAGCTTGTCGTCAGAGTCGGGAACATTGATGTTGTCAAACGCGAGCTGGACACAAAAGTCCATCTCGAAGCCGCGCTGGGACTGGCGAATCAACCCCAAGTACGAATTGTTGACCAGCACATGCACATACGGCAGGTTGAACTGCGCGCCGACGGCCAGCTCTTCTATCAGAAACTGGAAGTCATAGTCACCCGTGATGGCCACCACGGTGCGCGACGGGTCAGCCGCCACGACCCCAAGCGCGGCGGGCATCGACCAGCCCAGCGGGCCAGCCTGGCCGCAATTGATCCACTGGCGCGGCCCGAAGATGTTCAGGAACTGCCCGGCGGCGATCTGGCTCAGCCCGATGTTGCTGACATACACCGTGTCGCGCGGAAACACCTGGTTCATCTCCTCATACACGCGCTGCGGCTTGATAGGGATGTTGTCGTAATGCGTCTTGCGGTGCATCAGTTGCTTGCGCTCGGCGCAGCGGTGCGCCCACTCGCTGCGGGAGGGGATGTTGCCTGCAGCTTTGCGTTCACGTGCCACGTCGACGAAAAGCTGCAGCGCCGCCTTCGCATCCGACACGATGCCCAGGTCCGGCGTGAACACGCGGCCGATTTGCGTCGGCTCGATATCGACGTGTACGAAAGTCCTGCCTTTGCAATACACCTCGGTCGAGCCGGTGTGGCGGTTAGCCCAGCGGTTGCCGATGCCGAGTACGAAATCGCTGGCAAGCATCGTCGCGTTGCCATAGCGGTGGCTGGTCTGCAAGCCCACCATACCGGCCATCAGCGGATGGTCGTCGGGGATGGTGCCCCAGCCCATCAGCGTGGGAATCACCGGCACGCCGGTGAGTTCGGCAAATTCGACCAGCAAGTCGCTGGCATCCGCGTTGATGATGCCGCCGCCGGCGACGATCAGTGGCCGTTCGGCTGCAGCCAGCATGTCGAGCGCCTTTTCGATCTGCTTGCGCGAGGCAGCGGGTTTGTACACCGGCAGAGGCTCATAGGTGTCGATGTCGAATTCGATTTCGGCCATTTGAACGTCGAACGGCAGATCCAGCAGCACCGGCCCGGGCCGCCCCGAGCGCATCAGGTGAAACGCCTGCTGAAATGCGCGCGGTAACTGGCCGGGCTCACGTACCGTGTAGGACCACTTGGTCACGGGTTTGGAAATCGATTCGATGTCGACCGCCTGAAAATCTTCCTTGTACAGCTTGGCACGCGGTGCCTGACCGGTGATACACAGAATCGGTATGCTGTCGGCGCTGGCCGAATACAGGCCGGTGATCATGTCGGTGCCACCGGGGCCTGACGTGCCGATGCACACGCCGATGTTGCCGGCGGCAGCGCGCGTATAGCCCTCGGCCATGTGCGAGGCGCCCTCGACATGGCGCGCCAGGATGTGGGCAATCGACTGGCGCTCACGCATACAGGCATACAGCGGATTGATGGCCGCACCCGGCACACCGAAAGCCTGCGTGATGCCTTCTTTTTCCATCACCAGCACGGCGGCCATGGCGGCTTTCATTTTTGTCATCGAAGTCTCCTTTTTAAATGGGTGAACTGGCAAACCGGTTGAGCCGATAGCTTCGATGGTGCGGCAGCAAGCCGCCGGACGGAAGTCCACCGGCACGCATGACGTTTATTCCTTTCAGGAATAGACAGGCCCGCACAGTCATGGTGTACTCCGCATCCATGGATCGCCTGCAAGCCATCAGCCTGTTCATTCGTGTGGTCGATCTCGGCTCGTTCAGCAAGGCCGCCCTTGACGTTGGCATCGGCCAGCCTTCGGCCACCAAGCAGATGGCCCAGCTGGAAAAGCAACTCGGCGCACGTTTGCTGCATCGCTCGACGCACGGCGTCACGCCGACCGAGATCGGCGCGCTGTACTACGAAAAATGCAGGGTGATTGCGCACCATGTCGAGGAAGCCGATAGCGTGGCCGCCCTGATGCAGTCTGCCGTAGTCGGCGGCCTGCGCATCAGCACCTCGGTCGCCTTCGGACGGCGTGTGCTCTCGCCGCTGGTGTTGCGCTTCATGCAGTTGCATCCGCAGCTTCAGATCGATCTCAACTTTGAAGACCGTTACATCAATCTGGTCGAGCAGGGCATGGACGTGGCCATTCGCGTGGGGCCACTGGCCGACTCTTCGCTTGGCGCGCGTTTTCTCGGCGTCAATCCGTGGGTGCTGGTGGCATCCGCTGAATACCTCGAAAAGCGCGGAAAGCCTGCTGACCCGTCCAGCCTGGCCAGTCACGACGCGTTGATCTACAGCACGGTTCAGGGCGACGCGCGCTGGCACTTCACCGGTGCCAGGCGTCGGGCGGTTTCGATCCTGGTCAAGGGCCCGCTGCGATCCAACAATCTCTCGGCGCTGCTGCTGGCGGCACGCAGAGGCATGGGGGTGGCGGTGCTGCCGGCTTATGTGGCGCACGAGTCGCTGCGCAGGCACGCGCTGGTGCCTCTGCTGCCGGGCTGGTCGCTGCCTTCGCAGGAGATTCACGCCGTCTTTCCGTCACCTCGCCTGGTGCCAGCCAAGGTCAACGACTTCATTGGCTGGCTGCAGGCCGAGCTCGGTGCGTCGTGGTGGGACGACGGGCAAATGGCCCAGAAGCCGGCAGAAGGCACCTGAAGCGCAGGTGCCGCCGCGCCGTACGGCGCCCTGCGGCGCTCTGCCGCGTCCGCTGACACCGAGATGACCTGATTCTTCCGGCCATCGCCTACATATGAAAACTGCGGTTAAAAGACGGTGTGCGATGGGTGTAGCAGGCGACATCAACGACCGTGCGTTGCTAACGGTATGGAGTCCTCTGCATGATTCAAGCCGATGGTTGAAACCTGGTTGCGGCGCGCTGCTGGTACCGCCAGTTCAAGCACGCGGCGAAGCCCGGGCACGCGGCGGTTCCAGGAAAGCCAAGGGACAACTTGAAGCCCGGAACCCTGAACACAGAAATACAGAAATACAGAAATACAGAAATACGGACACGCTCGGCATGAAGGCAATGCCACAGGCCCGCCTCTCGCACTACTTTCTAAGCCCGACTCCGCCAATAACCAGGGCGACGGTGCCGATGACCCACTACGAGTCTGCGAATATTTTCGGTCGTGGCTCGATAAATCAGGGAATACGGAAAACGCCTGAGCGGAGAGCGGCGTCTGCCGCCAGCCTTCATTCAGTGCGCTGTTTTCTACCCGCTGGGCCGCTCACCCCCGCATCAACGCCTCAATCTCATCCGCATCCACCGGCACCCCACGCGTCATCAACTCACAACCCTTCGCGGTGACCAGCGCGTCGTCCTCAATCCGGATCCCGATATTCCAGAACGCTTTCGGCACCCCTTTGGCGGGGCGCACGTAGAGCCCCGGCTCGACCGTCAGCACCATGCCCGGCCGCAAGATGCGCGGCGGCTTTTTCATGACCATTTGCTCCAGCGCGTCTTTTTCTTCGCGCGGTTTGCTTCCCGGCTCGGTGTAGTCGCCGCAGTCGTGCACGTCCATGCCCATCCAGTGGCCGGTGCGGTGCATGTAGAACTGGCGGTAGGCGCCGGACTCGATCACGTCATCGACCTTGCCGTGCTTGGTCTTGCTGAGCAGACCCACGTCGAGCATCCCCTGGGCCAGAACGAGGGTGGCCGCGTCGTGCGGGTCGGTGAAGCGCTTGCCGGGCTGGGTGACCTTGACGGCGGCGTCTTGCGCGGCGAGCACGATGTCGTAGAGCGTGCGCTGGGCCGGTGTGAATGTGCCGTCTGCGGGAAAGGTGCGGGTGATGTCGCTGGCGTAGCCGTCCAGTTCGCAGCCGGCGTCGATCAGGCACAGCTCGCCGGGCAACAGCGGCGCATTGCCGGCGCGGTAATGCAGCACGCAGGCGTTGGCGCCGGCGGCGACGATGCTGGTGTAGGCGGGAAACTGCGAGCCGTGCCGGCGGAACTCGTGCAGCAGCTCGGCCTCCAGGTGGTACTCGCGCAGCCCGCCCCCGATGTTGCCGCGCAAGCCGGCGGCCGAGGTTTGCATTGCGCGCACATGGGCGCCGGCCGAGATCTGCCCGGCGCGCCGCAAAATCGCCACTTCATGGCTGTCCTTGAACAGCCGCATTTCGTCGAGCAGCACGCACAGGTCGTGCTGGCTTTGCGGGCTCTGCACGCCGCTGCGCACCCGGCTGCGCAAAACGCCCAGCCAGCCGTCGATCTGCGCCTGCAGGCCGGCGTGCGTGGCGAACGGGAACCACACCGCCGGCTGGTTGGCCAGCAGCCGGGGCATCGCGTCGCTTAATGTCGCGACGCTGGCGGCCGCATCGACGCCGAGCGCGGCGGGCGCCGCTTCAGGGCCTAGCCGCACGCCGTCCCAGATCTCGCGCTCCAGGTCTTTCGGCTGGCACAGCAGCGTGGTCTTGCCGCTGGCTTCAATAGCCAGCCAGCTGGCCGGCTCTTCAAAGCCGGTCAGGTAATAAAAGTAGCTGTCGTGGCGAAACGGGAAGTCGCTGTCGCGGTTGCGCGGCGACTCGGGCGCAGTCGGCAGCAGTGCGATACCGCCACCGGCGGCCCTCAAGGCTTTGGCGATGGCGGCGCGGCGCCGGGCGTACACGGTGACAGGGCTCATGGTGCTCCGGAGGTGGGCAGGGAAGTTTCGTTCAATTCGGCGAGCCGGGCGGGAGTGCCGACATCGGTCCAGGCCCCCAGGTACAGCTCGGCGCTGACTTGCCGATTGTCCATTGCGCGGCGCAGCAGCGGGGCCAGCGCGGCCTTCACCCCTTGCGGGTTGCCGAAAGGCAGCGCGTCGAAAAATGCTGCGCGGTACAGCGCAACGGTGCTGAAGGTGAATTGCGGCTGGTTCGGTGCATCCGGCAGGTTCAGCGCCAGCCCGTCTGCAGCCAGGCCGAAATCGCCGTTCGGGTTGTGCGGCGGGTTCGGCACCAGCCACAGGTGGGCCAGCTTGCCGCTGCCGGCAAAGCGGGTCACGGCGCTGCCCGAAAAGACGAAGCCCGGCATGAACACGTCCGCCGCGACAACCCAGAACAGCTCGCCGAGCAGCGGCAGCGCCCGGGCAATACCGCCAGCTGTTTCCAGTGCGCCGCCGAAGTCCAGCCCTTCGTGCGAGTATGAAAACGACAGCGGCTTGGGCACACTGGTGTGGCTCCGGGGCGTGGCCTGCGTAGAGAAATGCACCGGTATCTGTTCACCGAGCCAGGCGGTGTTGACGACGAACTCGGTGAAGCCGCCCGCCGCCAGCGCGCCAACATGCCAGTCGATCAGCGCCTGGCCGCGCACCCGCAGCAGCGGCTTGGGGCAAACGTCGGTCAGCGGCCGCATGCGCTCGCCGCGGCCTGCGGCCAGAATCATTGCTCGAAGGGTCATGGTCGGCCGATTATGGCGGAAATTTAACAAAACAAGGCTGCAGCCTAATGAATACGGGGGTAAACAGCTATTAATTTCGTAGCAACAGCCGCCCTGCCGCTGCGTCCTGGAGACACACAGAGGCGCCGGGCGCGCGGCGGATCCAAGCCGCCGCCTCTGCGCCTTCCGCCGCCTTACCGCCTCTTCTGCGCCGCCTCCGCAGCCCGGAGCCACCCGGGGGGCATCCCGTAAAATCCACCGCTCCGCCGCCGCCCTGCGCGTCGGCCTCCTTGCTGGCGGCGCGCACAACTCGTGCCGCACTCCACCGAACCAAAACGAAAACAATCAATGGCTGAAACCTCCACTTCGCTGATGGCCAACTCAATCCGGGCGCTGGCCATGGACGCGGTGCAACAGGCGAATTCCGGCCACCCCGGCGCGCCCATGGGCATGGCCGAGATGGCAGTCGCGCTGTGGGGCGACCACCTCCAGCACAACCCGCAGAACCCCGCCTGGCCGGACCGCGACCGCTTTGTGCTGTCCAACGGCCACGGCTCGATGATTTTGTACGCGCTGCTGCATCTGACCGGCTACGCGCTGCCGATGAGCGAGCTGAAAAACTTCCGCCAGTTGCACAGCAAAACCCCCGGCCACCCGGAAGTCGGCTACACGCCCGGCGTCGAGACCACCACCGGCCCGCTCGGCCAGGGCCTGACCAACGCGGTCGGCATGGCGCTGGCCGAAAAGCTGCTCGCCGCCGAGTTCAACCGGGGCGGCCACAGCGTCATCGACCACCGCACCTACGTCTTCATGGGCGACGGCTGCCTGATGGAAGGCATCAGCCACGAAGCGGCGGCACTGGCCGGCGCCTGGAAGCTCGGCAAGCTGGTCGCGCTGTACGACGACAACGGCATTTCGATCGACGGCCAGGTGGCGCCCTGGTTCATCGACAACACCGCGATGCGCTTTGCCGCCTACGGCTGGAACGTCATCGGCCCACTTGACGGCCATAATGCAGCGGCGGTAGCTAGCGCCATCGGCGCCGCCAAAAAATTTTCCGACAAGCCGACCCTGATCATCTGCAAGACGCACATCGGCAAAGGCTCGCCGAACCGGGCCAACACCGCCAAGGCGCACGGCGAACCGCTTGGTGCTGAAGAAATCAAGCTGACGCGCGAAGCGCTGGGCTGGCCGCATGCGCCGTTCGAGATTCCCGCCGAAAGCTATGCCGCATGGGACGCGAAGCAAAAAGGCGCGCAAGCCGAGGCCGAATGGGACGCCCGCTTCGCGGCCTACCAGGCAGCGTATCCGCAGCTCGCGGCCGAGCTGCTGCGCCGCATCAAGGGCGATCTGCCAAAAGGCTTTTCGCAGCTCGCGGTCGATACCGTCATCGGCGCGCACACCAAGGCCGAGACGCTGGCCTCGCGCAAGGCCTCGCAGATGGCGCTTGAAGCCTTCACCGTCGGTCTGCCTGAGTTGCTAGGTGGTTCCGCCGACTTGACCGGTTCCAACTTCACCAACACCAAAGCCACACCGGCGCTGCGCTTTGATGGCCAGAGCGGCGCGGTCGTGCTCGGCGTCCCGGCCACCAGCCCGCAGCAGGGCGCGGAAGACGAAAAAGCCGTCAGCGCCGCGCCCGGCAGCACGCCGCACGTCATCGGCCGCCACATCAACTACGGCGTGCGCGAGTTCGGCATGGCCGCGGTGATGAACGGCATCGCGCTGCACGGCGGCTTCATTCCCTACGGCGGCACCTTTCTGACCTTCAGTGACTTTTCACGCAACGCCATCCGCATGGCCGCGCTGATGAAGTTGCGTGTGGTGCATGTGTTCACCCACGACTCCATCGGCCTCGGCGAAGACGGCCCGACCCACCAGTCGATCGAGCATGCCGCCAGCCTGCGGCTGATTCCGAATCTCGACGTATGGCGCCCCGGCGACACCGCCGAGACCGCCGTCGCCTGGGCCGTGGCACTGCAAAACAAAAACAGGCCGACCGCGCTGCTGCTGAGTCGCCACAACCTGCCGTATTCGCCGAAAAGCGACTTGGGCGAGATCAGCAAAGGCGCTTACGTGCTGGCTGAGCCGGCTGAAGTCGGGCTGAACAAAAAGGCGCAGGCGGTGATCATCGCCACCGGCTCGGAAGTGATGATTGCGCTGAAGGCGCAGCAACTGCTGGCCGACCTGAAGATCGCGGTGCGCGTCGTGTCGATGCCCAGCACCACCACGTTTGACCGGCAAAAAACCGCTTACAAATCCAGCGTGCTGCCCGAAGGCATTCCGCGCATTGCCATTGAAATGGGCGTGACCGATGGCTGGTGGAAGTACGGTTGCGCCGCCGTAGTCGGCATCGACACCTACGGCGAATCCGCGCCGGCTCCGGTACTCTTCAAGCACTTCGGATTCACGCCCGAGAACCTGGCTGCCACGGTGCGCAAGGTGCTGAAGAAATAAACCGCGACAACCCCCGTTCGGCCCCAGGGCGAACGGACACAACACATGAGACGGCTGGCATTCCGCAACCGGAAACAGTCCAGAAAATTTCAACTTCAGGAGAAATTCACATGACTATCAAAGTAGGCATCAACGGCTTTGGCCGCATCGGGCGCAACGTCTTCCGCTCGGCAATCCAGAGCTTTCCCGACATCGAGATCGTTGGCATCAACGACCTGCTCGAACCCGACTACCTGGCCTACATGCTGCAGTACGACTCGGTGCACGGCCGCTTCAAGGGCGAGGTCAAGATCGACGGCAACACCCTGATCGTCAATGGCAAAAAAATCCGTTTGAGCCAGGAACGCGACCCGGCAAACCTGAAGTGGAACGAGGTCGGTGCCCACGTCGTGATCGAATCGACCGGACTCTTTCTGGACAAAGCCCCCGGCGAAAAACACCTGGCCGCCGGCGCGAAAAAAGTCATCTTCTCCGCTCCGTCGAAAGACGACACGCCAATGTTCGTCTTCGGCGTCAACGACAGGAGCTACAAGGGCGAGGCGATCATCTCCAACGCGAGCTGCACCACCAACTGTCTGGCACCGATTGCCAAGGTGCTGAACGACAAATGGGGCATCAAGCGCGGCCTGATGACCACGGTGCATGCCACCACCGCCACGCAAAAAACCGTCGATGGACCGAGCAACAAAGACTGGCGCGGCGGCCGCGGCATTCTGGAGAACATCATCCCCAGCAGCACCGGCGCAGCCAAGGCGGTCGGCGTGGTGATTCCCGAGCTGAACAAAAAGCTCACCGGCATGAGCTTTCGGGTGCCGACCTCCGACGTGTCGGTGGTCGATCTGACCTGCGAGCTGAGCCGCGAAGCGACGCTGAAGGAAATCTGCGCCGAGATGAAGGCGCAGAGTGAAGGTGCACTGAAGGGCGTGCTCGGCTATACCGAAGACAAGGTTGTCGCGACCGACTTCCGGGGCGACACCCGCACCTCGATCTTCGACGCCGACGCATCCATCGCGCTGGACGGCACCTTCATCAAGGTGGTGGCCTGGTACGACAACGAATGGGGTTACTCCAACAAGTGTCTGGAGATGGCGCGGGTGGTGGCGAAGTAACACGTCACCCACCCCGCTCACCAGCCAAACGCGCCTCCGGGCGCGTTTTTTTGTGCCTTTCATTCCACCGTGCGCATCTCAGGATTCAAAACCAAAGGACACGCCGGCTCCGATATTAGCTATTCATTTATATATTCAAATATTGCTAAAATGGCTGGTAAATATTCGACTTTTTACCTATTCACAAATTCATTCAATGAGACCAGTTCCCGACATCAGGGCTTCGCTGCTGCAGGCGCTCCGGAGTCTTTCGGGTGCAGCCACCAGCGCCGAACTTCAGGCTGCGCTGGGCGTCAGTCAGCCGACGGTTTCGCGTGCGCTGGCGCCCTTGATCCAGTCGGGAGCGGTGCGCAGCATCGGCGTTTCGCGGTCAACACGCTATCTGTTGCCACGCAGCATCGGCGGCGTGGGGCGCGACATTCCCATCATGCGGGTGGGCGCGCAGGGCGGGATCACACCGTTCGGCCGCATGATTCCCCTGCCCGGCGAGCGCTTCTGGGTCGATGAGGGCGACGGCGCCAGCGAACGGCACGACGGCCTTCCCTGGTTTTTGAACGACATGCGGCCACAGGGCTTCATGGGCCGTACTTTCGCCCAGGCGCATCCCGATTTGCAACTGCCCGCCGATCCGCGCAACTGGAGCGATGACGACGCCTTGAAGGCGCTGGTTTTGTTTGGCGACGATCTGCCCGGCAACCTGATCGCGGGCGAGCAGGCTTTTCAGCGCTTTCATACGCTGGCACAGCGGGCCTCGTGCGTCGCCTCGCCCGAAAACTACCCCGCATTGGCCGAGCAGGCCATGCAAGGCACGCTGGGCGGCTCTTCGGCTGGCGGTGAGCAGCCCAAGTTCTGCACCATCACCGCAGGCCGACACGTCCTGGTGAAGTTTTCGCCCGCAGGGGATTCACCGGTTGACCAGCGCATCCGCGATCTGCTGGTCTGCGAACACCTGGCGCTGAAGACCCTGGGCCAGGCGGGTCTGCCGGCTGCGGTCACGCAGATTTTTTCGGAAGGCAAGCGCACTTTTCTGGAGTCTGAACGTTTCGACCGCACCCCAACCGGGCGTATCGGCATGGTCTCGCTTCAGGTGTACGACTCGCAGTACATCGGCAAGATCGACAACTGGGCCGCCACCGCCAATCGCATGGCCGAGAGCCAGTTGCTCACGCCAAAAGACGCCGCACATTTGCGTCTGCTCGAAGCCTATGGCCAGCTGATCGCCAACACCGACCGCCACTACGGCAACATCTCACTACTGCTTGAAAACGACGACTGGCACTTGTCGCCCACCTACGACATGCTGCCCATGCTGTATGCGCCGGTAAACGGCGAAATCGTCGAGCGCGACTTTGCGACCCATCCGCTGTTCCCGACTTCCAGCACACTGGGCGAATGGGCGCTGGCCCGCGAACTTGCCGCTACCTTCTGGCGAACCGCTGCCGTTGACGACCGGTTGTCAGCCGATTTCCGGGCCGTGTGCGCACGCAATGCGGGCGTCGTCGGCAAGCTTTGAAGGCATGCGGGGCTTGACCTCTCACATTCCTCACGCACCTCAGGTCCTTGTGCATCCTTGCGTGCCCTCGTAGGCCGACGTACAGGCGGGCCCAACCTGACCAGAAGCAAGGCGAAGCAGGCACCAGTAACTCTGCTTTGGGTTGCTCGCCACACAGTGGAGAAATCAATCCTGCATCGCAGTAAACATGTTTGGAGTCATCGATGAACCTTCCCCCAATCGGCCTCGGCACCTTCCGCCTCGAAGGCCAGCAAGCCATCGCTTCGGTCGGTGCTGCACTCGACATCGGCTACCGGCTGATCGACACGGCGCAGATGTACAACAACGAGGTCGAGGTCGGCCGTGCGCTGGCCGCAAGCCGCGTGCCGCGCAGCGAGGTGTTTGTCACCACCAAGATCTGGCCCGACAACTTCACGCGCCTGATTCCCAGTCTGAAGGAAAGCCTGGAACGGCTGCAGATGCAGCAGGTCGATCTGACTCTGCTGCATTGGCCGGCTCCCGGCAGCGGTGTGCCGCTCGAGCACACGCTGGCTGCGTTGATGGAGGCCAGGGCGGCGGGGTTGACCCGGCAGATTGGCCTTTCCAATTTCAACATTGCGTTGATGACGCGGGCCATCGCCATCGCTGGAAAAGGCCAGATTGCGACCAACCAGGTTGAGCTCAGCCCGTATCTGCACAACCTCAAGGTGGCCGACTTTGCCAGCCGCGAAGGCATTCGGATCACGTCGTACATGACGCTGGCGCGCGGCCTGGTGCTGGACGACCGCTCGCTCGGCAAAATTGCGCAACGCCACGGCGCAACGACCGCGCAGGTAGCGCTGGCCTGGGCGATGCGGCTGGGCCACACGGTGATTCCGTCCTCGACGCAGCCGGCCAACCTGCAAAGCAACTTCGAGGCTTTGAAGCTGAGTCTGAGCGAGGCAGACATGGCGCAGATCGCCCGGCTCGACAAAGG
>JAJAYS010000271.1 GCA_026786065.1 Polaromonas sp. | reverse complement strand
GGTCATGGCTGTAGCGAGTGTCAATTGCCTGCCGTTGGATCTCGGCATAGCGCGCAAAGCCAGCGCCCGTTAAATAGTTCTCTTTGGCCAAAAACAGTCCGCCGCGCAAAAACTCAATCCGAATGCGGGTTGAAGTCAGGGCGCTGTTGCCGTCGGTTTGGGAATCCGCTACGGTCTCCGCCAGGCGTTTTTGCACTGCGCTTGACGTCAAAGCCAGCGCCAGAACCGCCGCCGGTACACAGACCACCGCGACCAGGCGCCAGCGGCGCGGGCTGTGCAACCACGCAGCACAGGCCACGATTACCAGCAGCACGACCGGGCCGGTGCGCCCTTCAACGGCAAAGATTACGGTGCCTGCAAGGAATACTGCCACCGCACGCCACCGCCAGGGGTGCGTCGAATGGCGGGCGTATTCAAAAATCACAAAGGTAAGCAGCGCGAGATCGAAGCCTGCGGAAATGCGGCGCGACGCCAGGGATGCTGCAAGCGAAGGAACGAAAAAAGCCGCCCAGTGAGTTGCTGCGTAGCCGACGGCACCGACAGTCAGACCCCAAAAGAAGGCGTCTTTACGTTTCACCAGCCTGAACAGCGCCAGAAAAATGGGCGCCATCAATAGCTCGTGATACCGGTTGACGATTTTTAAACTGCCCGGCTGAAAAGCACTTATTACCAAGGTGTGCGTCGCTATGTAAGCAAGCAGAAGAAGTCCGACTGCAACAACCGGGTCCCGCCAGGGTGCGCTTCGCAGGATCGACGGTGCTGCACTCAGCGCAAGCACAGCCAGTACCAAAAGCATGATGGACACGCCAGCGACCGAAAACGGCAGGAAAAACCCCAAAACCGCCAGGGCAACAGCCAGAGCGATGTCGAAGGATGCAGGAAGCGGCGCGCTAGCCGGCATGGCTGGGCTTCGCACAGTCTGCCAAAAATTCATGAGCTTCCCCGTTGCATCGCGCGCAGGTGCGCATAGAGGCCGCCGCGCATCATCAGTTCGGCATTACTGCCAATTTCCATCAGCTTCCCGTGGTCCAGGACAACCACGCGATCGGCGTGCTCAATAGTGGACAACCGATGCGCAATGATGATGGACGTGCGTGCCGCAGTCAGCCTGCGTATGGCTTCCTGAACTGCTTGCTCGGATTCGGTGTCCAGCGCGGATGTGGCTTCGTCCAGAACCAGAATTGGAGAATCCTTGTAGAGCGCCCGGGCGATAGCCAGTCGCTGCCGCTGCCCGCCAGACAGCTGCATGGCATTGTGGCCCAGCACCGTATCAATACCCTTCGGCAATGTGGCGAGCAAATGCCCGAGGTTGGCCGCTTCCAGGCAGCGAAGCACCTTGGCGCGGTCATGGTCCTGCCCCAGAGCCACATTGAAAGCAACACTGCTGTTGAACATCACGACATGCTGGCTAACGAACGCAAATTGGGAGCGCAGAGAAGCCAGGTTCCACTGCCGGATATCGATTCCATCAAGCCGGATGTGGCCGTTGGTGGCGTCCACAAAGCGTGGCAGCAGCCCGGCAAACGTCGTTTTTCCCGAGCCGGACGCTCCTACAACCGCAATGATCTCACCGGCCCGGATCGACAGATTGAGGTCCGCCAGTGCGGGTGGCGCGTCGGACTTGTAGCGGACGCTGACATCCAAAAATTCAATGTGGCCAGTCGCTCGTGCCTTCGCAAAGGTTCCGCCGACTTCATCTTCGATCAAGTCCAACAGATCCAGCCCACGCTCCAGCGCCGCCAGTCCACGAGTAATCGGCGCCGCCCCGTCGGAGAGGCTTTTGATGGGCGCGATCAGCAGCAGCATGGCCGTGACAAACGCGACGAATCCGCCGACGGTCGTGGTGTTTTCGTTGCTCTGCAGCACCGCCATTGTCACGACTGCCGATAGCGCCATTGCTGCCAAGATCTGCGTGATGGCACTCATGCCGGCATGGGCAGTGGTCGATTTCATCGACAGACGGCGCAGCGAGTCGCTCAGCGAAGCAAACCGGCCGGCTTGGCTGGCCTGGCCGCCGTGGAGTCGTACGTCTCGATGGGCCAGAACGTTTTCCTCGACGACATAAGCCAGAGCATCGGTGGCGGTTTGACTTTCCTTGGTCAGCCGATAAAGCCGCCGGGAAAGCGTTTTGACGACCCAGCCCACGGTTGGAAACAGCAGCGCGACGATCAGCGTGAGCTTCCAGTTCAGATAGAGCAGGTAAGCACTCAGTGCCAGAAGCGTCAGTACGTCGCGCGCCAGTTTCAGCGCGGCGTTGATCAGCTGAGAAGAGCCATTGAAGACTTCATAGACGACGGTGTTGGACAGCGAACTCGAGGTGTGGTCTGCGAACAGGCCCAAGTCGGCGCGCAGCAGTTTGTCGAACATGGCTTTGCGCAGCTTGAGCAAGCCGTCGTTGGTCACCTGCGCCAAGGCGAACTGCGAGATGAATCCCGCAAGCGCGCGCACCGTAAACAGGAGCATTAATCCAAGAGGCACCAGCCACCAGTCGAAAGAGGTGCCCTGAAAGCCGCGATCCAGCAGAGGCTTGAGCAACGCGGGAACGAAGGGTTCGGTCGCCGCAGCGACAACGGTGGCAGAGCCCGCGCAGATCCATGCAAACTTCGAACCAGCAAAGTAGGGCCACACCCTTTTGAGGCGGTCACGCAGGGTTTTATTTAGGGTCAGGGAGACATTCGGAACGGCGTTTGGTCCCTTCATGGCTGCTCCACTAAGCAAGAACTTAGGGACCCTCTGCATAACTCCCTGCGGTCTGTGATCAGCCGGGCTCGGGCGGTCTGCTGCGTTGCTTTTCTCGCCAATAGCGGGGCTATTGACCGCAAAAAGGCGCCTTGCCGCCCATGCCGACCCGACCGCCACAGTTCCGCCAGCGTTATGCAGAGGATCCTTAGCGTGAGCACAAAACCTTTAAAGCGCAAGAAGCAGGCCGGATTCATGCCTTGATTGCCGGGATGGGACAAATCGCTGTTTGTATCCTTGCGCCCGGGCCGAACGGGTGAGGCGAACATCCTTCGTCGTTGGCGCTGGCTGCGCGGTAGAGGGAATTGGTGAAGGACCGCTGCGCTTGTATCCAAAAATGCAGGCCGCTAGGGACCCTCTGCATAAATCCCTGCGGGCTGTGATCACGCGGGATCGGGCGATCCGCTGCGTTGTTCTTCTTGCCAGTAGCGGGGCTATTGGCTGCAAAAAGACGCCCTGCGGCGCATCCCGCTTCGCGTGCCACAGCGCCGCCAGAGTTATGCAGAGGGTCCCTAGAGTAAATACTTTGGTAAAACATTGCCGCGAATTGTCGCCTACCTTTTTAGTCTGCTGAACAATTGTTCGACTGTTGATTCGGAACGGTTGTCTGGAGGCAAAAGGTCACCCGAAGCGACCCGCAAAACAGGTCACCGATGATCTTTGTGCCGGATTCAGTTTGGCAACCTTTCTCATCATGACTGCAGTACCGCAATCTAAGCAAAGCCTTGAAAGCTCGCCGCCTGTAATGCCGCTGGTAACTCAGGTTTCGCTATACAGAGGCATGGCCTCTGGTCAAGGCGTGTCGCGCCGCAGGTGCAGCCTCAAATACTTGTAGTAAGTGGTTTCGGCGTTGAATATGGCTAATACCAGCCCCATTTGCCCGTCCATAAAGCCACGTCTCAAAATATAGGTTCGGGCGAAGGCCGAAAATCCTTTCAGCAAAGCCTTTGACAGATTCGAGCGCACCCCCTGCTCAAGCAGGTCCACCGCGCTGCCACGGGAATACCGATTAAGTTTCTCAAGCACGTCGTCCAGGTTTCGATAACTATAATGAATGATCGGATTCGCCAAATCGGCGCGGGTACCGTCCACCGTCATATGCGCATGCAAAAAGTGATCGCTAAATCCCGCTGCTTCGCGTTTGACCAGTCTTAGGGTGTAGTCTGGAACCCATCCCCCAGCGCGCATGAATTGCCCGCAGAAACTCGATGAACGGGGTAGCCTGTAGCCGTCAGCTTTCGGATTCGATATTGCCGCAAGTAACTCCGCTGCCAATTCAGCCGATATGCGCTCATCTGCATCAAGCGACAACACCCAATCGCTTTTGGCCATTTGAATCCCGCGCAATTGTTGCAAGCCGTAACCCGGCCAGTCTGTTGAGTGAACCGTTGCTCCGGCGGCTCGTGCCTGAGCTACGGTGTCGTCGGTGCTGCCGGAATCGAGAACCAGAATCTCCGATGCAAATGGAACGGAACCAATGCATGCTGTGATGTTCTGACTTTCGTTTTTCGTTACGATAATGACGCTGAGAGTAATTTTTGTTTTACCTGGGTCTTGCATGATTTATCTACCTGTTTGCAGCTGTGCGTGTCGCGTCGAAGTCGGGCTTGAAAAGCTTATCCGCCGAACTGGCGCGAGGTTTATATTCTCTCTTTTCCTGGCGCTTGGCTTGGCAACGGCGCTTCCTGCGGCCTTTGGACAATTCCGGGTCGAGGTCACTGGCGTCGGCATGACGCAGATCCCGGTCGGCATCATTACGTTTCGCGGCGAGTCCCAGGCACCCCAGAAGATCAGCCAGATCGTCAAGGCCGACCTGGAGCGCAGTGGGCTTTTTCGCGCCATCGACACGGCAGGGCAGGTCGGCGATGAGACAACGCGTCTGGACTTGCCGTCGTTTCGCCAAAAAGGCGCCGACGCCGTTGTTGCGGGCAGTATTTCGGTGCTTGCAGATGGGCGCTTCGACGTGCGTTTGCGTTTGTGGGATTCTGTTCGCGGTCAGGATTTGGGTGGAGAGAGTTACAGTCCGCCCGCAGCCGACCTGCGCCTGACAGCGCATCGAATTTCTGACTTCATTTACGAAAAGTTGACCGGCGAAAAAGGGGTGTTTTCCACCCGCATCGCTTATGTGACCAAGGCGGCCCAGCGCTACACCCTCTGGGTTGCCGACGCCGATGGCGAGGGCGCGCAAACCGCTTTGGTCAGTCCGGAGCCGATCATCTCGCCGAGCTGGTCGCCCAATGGGGCGCAACTGGCGTATGTTTCGTTTGAATCGCGCAAGCCGGTGATCTATGTCCACGAGGTGCAGACGGGCAAGCGCAATCTGGTTGCAAACTTTCGTGGCTCGAACAGCGCGCCCGCCTGGGCACCTGACGGCAAGCAACTCGTTGCGACGCTTAGCCAGCAGGGCGGCTCGCAGATCTATGCGATTGGCCTGGCTGGCGGTGAGCCCAAGCGGCTGACTCAGTCGTCGAGCATCGACACCGAGCCCACCTATTCGCCCGATGGAAAGTCGATTTATTTCGTCAGTGACCGGGGCGGAGCTCCGCAGATTTACCGGATGAGTCCTAGCGGTGGCAACGCCGAGCGGGTCACTTTCAATGGCAGCTACAACATCTCGCCTGCGCTGAGCCCCGATGGCCGTTACCTTGCCTACATTTCCAGAGTTGGCGGGGCTTACAAGTTGCATTTGATGGAGCTGGCCAGTGGCAACGTGACCCAGATTTCCGACACGGCCAGCGACGAAAACCCGAGCTTCGCACCGAACAGCAGACTGATCGTGTATGCCACGCAGCAGCAAGGCCGCGAGGCACTGATGACCACCACGCTGGACGGCAAGATCAAGGCGCGACTGTCGGGCGCAGGCGGCGACATTCGCGAGCCTGATTGGGGGCCGTTTCAGCGATAAACTCATTTTTTGTATTTTTGTTCTGTTTTTTCCCCTATTCGAGGTATCTCATGAAGCGTTCTTTTTTTTCCTTTTTCCCCCGGCTTTCCTCCGTCATCCTGGTGGCCAGCCTGGTGGCCTGCGGCTCTAACGTCAAGCTGTCGGATGTCCCAGTGGAGGACCTTACCGGCGCGAATGCGAATCCTGGCGGCGCAGCGGGCGCAGGGGCTGGCGGCGTTGGAAGTTCCAGTGTGGCGCCGGTGCAGATCGCCCCGGCCGATACATCGCCTGCCGGGCCTGCCAACGTTGCAAAAGTCATCTACTTTGACTACGACAGTTTTGCAATAAAGCCGGAATTTCAGAGTGCGATCGATGCGCACGCGCGGTTCCTGATTGCTACAAAGACGCGCCGTGTGGCGATTGAAGGCCATACCGACGAGCGCGGCGGCCGCGAATACAACCTTGCGCTGGGCCAAAAGCGTGCGGAAGCCGTGCGCCGCGCGCTGGGCTTGCTAGGTGTTGGCGATGCACAGGTCGAGGCGGTCAGCTTCGGCAAAGAGAAGCCGTCGGCCAGTGGTGCCGACGAAGCCGCGTTCGCCAAGAATCGCCGTGCTGAACTCAGCTATCGTTAAAGCGTCGATGCGCAGCCTGAAATTCATCCGGCTTGCCGGCGCGGCGGCGGCGGCCTTGCTGGCCTTTAGCGCGCAGGCGGCACTTTTCGAAGACGATGAGGCGCGCAAAGCGATCCTCGATCTGCGCCAAAAAGTGGACGCGGCGCAGCAGCGCAATGCCGACGAAATTCGCCGTGCCAATGAAGAAAATGGCCAGCTCAAGCGCAGCCTGCTGCAGTTGTCCAACACGATCGAGGCCTTGCGCAATGAACTCTCCGCGATGCGCGGCCAGAACGAGCAACTGGCGCGCAGCATTTCCGACCTGCAGCGCACGCAGAAAGACATGACCCAAAACGTCGATGAGCGCTTGCGCAAGGTCGAGCCGTCGAAGGTGTCGGTCGATGGCAAGGAGTTTCAGTCGGATCTGGCCGAAAAGCAGGCTTTCGAGGCGGCACTGGCGACCTTGCGGGCCGGCGACTTTGCTGGCGCGCAGACCGGATTTTCCGGTTTCCTGATGCGTTACCCGCAAAGCGGTTATCGGTCGTCGTCGCTTTTCTGGCTTGGCAATGCCCAGTACGCGCTGCGTAATTACCGCGACGCGGTGACCAATTTCAAAAGCATGGTCGCCGCCGAGCCAACGCATGCACGCGCACCGGAGGCGTATCTATCGATGGCCAATTCGCAGGTCGAATTGAAGGACACCAAGGGCGCGCGCAAGTCGCTCGAAGACCTGCTTGCCGCCTACCCGCAATCGGAGGCCGCTCCGGTGGCCAAAGAGCGCCTGAGTCGCCTGAAGTAGCGGGATTCGTGGCCGTCCATCCCGCTTAAAATCGGGTATGGATATTTTTGCAGTTAACAGCTTGAGCACGTCGGTTCTTTGGGCCGGCTTCGCTCTCGCAGTCGCGTTTGGCGCCATCACGCAGCGCACCCACTTTTGCACCATGGGGGCGGTCAGCGACATCGTCACGATGGGCGACTGGACCCGCATGCGCATGTGGGCCATGGCTATCGGCGTAGCGATGATCGGTTTCTTCGGGCTGGCTTTTGCGGGCTTGATCGATCCGGCCAAAACCCTTTACGCGTCGAACCGCTTCATCTGGCTTTCCGCACTGGTCGGCGGCGGCCTCTTCGGCTTCGGCATGGTGCTGAGCTCGGGCTGCGGCAGTAAAACCCTGGCCCGCATCGGTGGTGGCAGTCTCAAGTCGCTGGTGGTATTTCTGGTGATGGGGCTGGCGGCTTTTGCCACGATGAAAGGGATCACCGCAGTGCTGCGCGTCAACACCATCGACCGCGTGGCCGTCGAGTTTGACTCTGCCGCCACCCTGCCGAACTGGCTCGCTCCGGTGTTCGGCTTCTCGCCCACTGCGGTCGGGCTTGGGCTGGCCCTGTTTATCGGGCTCGGTTTGATCGCCTGGGCCTTGCTCGGCCGTGAATTCATCCGTCCGGATAATCTGCTCGGCGGCCTCGGCATAGGCGCGATCATCGCGGCGATGTGGTGGGTCAGCGGGTACATGGGCTATGTCGCCGAGCACCCGGAAACGCTGGACGAAACCTTTCTGGCGACCAACTCTGGCCGTGCGGAGGCCCTCAGCTTTGTCGCGCCGGTCGCTTACACGCTCGACTGGCTCATCCTGTTCAGCGACAAAAGCAAGGTACTCACGCTTGGCATCGTTGCGGTGCTCGGGGTGGTCGTTGGCTCACTGCTGGTGTCGCTCGCCTCGCGCAGCTTTCGATGGGAGGGCTTTCGCAACGCGCAGGACACGGCCAATCATCTGGTCGGTGGCGTTTTGATGGGTGTGGGCGGCGTCGCTGCGATGGGCTGCACGGTGGGGCAGGGCCTGTCGGGTATTTCGACTTTGAGCGCGACCAGCTTTGTTGCACTCGCGGCCATCGTCGGCGGCGCGGTGGCGGGCCTTAAGTACCAGATGTGGCGGCTCGAACGGGCTTGATGGCGGCCGCCCCGACATGATGGTTCAAGCGCCCGCTGCCGACACCGAGCGGCGTTTCGGTGGGTTGGCGCGGCTGTATGGCGCAGCGGGCGCCGCACGTATTCGCAGCGCGCACATCGTCGTGATCGGTGTCGGCGGCGTGGGCTCCTGGGCTGCCGAAGCTGCAGCGCGCAGCGGTATCGGCCGGCTGACGCTGATCGATCTGGACCACATTTCCGAATCCAACATCAACCGCCAGATCCATGCCTTGACCGACACCGTCGGCATGGCAAAAGTCCAGGCCATGCGCCAGCGCATCGCGCTGATCAACGAGGGCTGCCGGGTCGATTGCATCGAGGCGTTTGTCGATGCCGGCAACTGGCCCGCCATCCTGGGCCCTGACGTGGACCTGCAGGCGCCCGGCCTGGCCGTCATCGACGCCTGCGACCAGGTGCGGGCCAAAACGGCGATCAGCGCCTGGGCTGTGCGCAGCGGCACCCGGTTTATCAGCGTCGGTGCGGCTGGCGGCAAGCAGTTGGCCCACAAGGTCGATATCGAGGACTTGTCCTTGGTCACCCACGACCCTTTGCTCGCGCAGATGCGTTATCGCTTGCGCCGGGAACATGCCGCTGTCAAGGGTGTAAAAAAAATCGGCATTGCCTGCGTTTTCAGCCGCGAAGCTGTGGTTCGGCCGGCTTTGGAGGGGGCCAGCGGCCACCCTCAGCTGTCAACGGTTCTTGCCGATGCCGGCAAAGTAGCGGACAGCCTCGCGCAAACCGATGCGACGTTGAACTGCCACGGTTACGGTTCGGTGGTGTCAGTGACTGCCACATTTGGCCTGTGCGCAGCCGGATGGGTCCTCAGCAAAATGGCCGGCCCGACCTGAAAAGCAAAAACTAATGACGCTATAATTGAAGGCTGTGTTGTAAGCTACGACAGCACTCCCTCGAGTAATTCCTGGGGCCTTAGCTCAGTTGGTAGAGCAGCGGACTTTTAATCCGTTTGTCGTGGGTTCGACCCCCGCAGGCCCCACCAGAATCCAAAGCCCCGTAGCCCGATGGTTACGGGGCTTTTTTGTTTTTGAAACGCAGCGCAGGCCGCCAGCACGGGCCCTCTTTTCGCCCGAATAGCAGCTACTGCGCTTCGCCCATTCCCAGTGGGCAGACGGACCGCGCAACGCTGCGGCCTGGTGCAGAAACTCAAACCAGTACGCCAGGCTTCTTGAAGCCCAGCAGCGGAACCTCCAGCTCCGCTTGCCGGGCGACCCGCACGCAATCCTTCAGATGCTCTTCGCCCAGATAGCGAATCGCTGCGTAGCCGACCGCTGCGGCAACCAGTTGCCCGGCGAACGGCACGTATTTGGCCAACTGCTTGGTCGTCAGGCGCATGCCGATCTTCATGGCGGCCTTGATGACCAGGTCCCGGCTGATGAATTTGCCGATCAGCACAGAGCCGACCAACGCCACCGCTTTTTGAACCTGCTCGCGCTTCTTCGGGTTGAGCTGGTCGAGCTGCTCCGGCGTCAGCCCGAATTCGCTGTTGATCTCGGGAATCAGTTTGGAGAGCAGGGCGGCATCGACCGCCCAGTCAAGGCCCGGAATCGGCACCGCGCTGGCAGCAGCAGCCACTGCGGCGCGCTTGTGCAGCAGTTTGCGGCTGCGGGTGACGGCGGCTTTAAGTGCCGGGTCGTCTGAAGCCATGTGAAGGGCACTGGGCATTGGGGAAGTCCTTGGAAGAAGGCTGCAGCTATTTTGCTGCTGAAGGCTGAGCTGTGCAGCGCCGCCGCCGGTATCCCCTTATTGCTTCGGCCGGGTGAAGTATTAATTTTCCGTTCGGGCTGAGCTGGTCGAAGCCTTCCTCGCACAGGGAAACCCGTCGACCCGTCGATAAGCTCAGGACAGGCCAAGGTCAGGGCGCACGGACTTGGAAGTTCCTATTTCAAAGGGCCGGATCAATCGCCGAGCCAATCCGCTCAGGCGCTTGCCGCCTCGATCTGGCCGGACAGCTCCAGCCAGCGCTCTTCGAGCTGGGCAATCTCGCTGGCAGTGGCCTTTATACGTTTGCCGGTTTGGGCCAGCTCGGCGGACGCGGTGGTGGTGCCCAAGGCGGCTTGCAAGAGGGCCTGTTCGGCTGCCAGAGTCTGCATGCGCTGGTCGATTTTTTCGAGTTCCTTGCGCAGCGGCTTGGCGCTGTCGGTTTGTTGCGGACGATGCGGCCCATCGGCGGATTTGCCGGGTGATTTCTTCAAGCCAGACTGGCTCGAAGCCGAATTCTTGCGATCGTTAGTAGCTCCTGATTTAATAGCGACGGGCGTGTGCGGCGTATCCGGCAACGAAGCCGCCGCGACGCTGCGTGCAGCGCCACCACCGGCTTTTTTGGCTTCCTCGCGCATGCGTTTGGCATGGTCGAGCAGGTACTTCTGGTAATCGTCGAGGTCGCCGTCGAAGGGCTCGACGCCGCCTTTGGAAACCATCCAGAACTCGTCGCACACGGCACGCAGCAAGGCACGGTCGTGGCTGACCAGCATTAACGTGCCTTCAAAATCGTTTAGCGCCATAGACAGTGCCTCGCGCGTGGCCAGATCGAGGTGGTTGGTCGGCTCGTCGAGCAGCAGCAGGTTGGGGCGCTGCCAGACGATCATGCACAGCACCAGGCGTGCCTTTTCGCCGCCGCTCATCGAGCCTACGGCCTGCTTGACCATGTCGCCGCTGAAGTTGAAGTTGCCAAGAAAGGCGCGCAAGTGCTGCTCGCGCGTGGCCTGGTTGCCCATCTTGCCGGAAGCCGTCGTTTCCTTGACCAGCCGGATCATGTGCTCCAGCGGGTTGTCGGCCAGCCGCAGCACGTCGAGTTCCTGCTGCGCGAAGTAGCCGATATTCAGGCCCTTGCCTTCGGTCATCTCGCCCTGAATCGGCGCAAGCGCGCGCGCCACAGTTTTGACCAGCGTCGACTTGCCTTGGCCGTTGGCGCCCAGGATGCCGATACGCTGGCCGGCCAGCACCGACTTGCTGACGTTTTGCACGATCACGGTGGGCTTTGTCCCGGCCGGTGCGTCGTCGGGAGGGGCATAGCCGAAATACGCGTTCTGCATCGACAGCATCGGGTTGGGCAGGTTGGCCGGCTCCTTGAATTCGAACGTGAAATCGGCTTCGGCCAGCAGCGGCGCGATTTTTTCCATGCGGTCGAGGGCCTTGACGCGGCTTTGCGCCTGCTTGGCCTTGCTGGCCTTGGCCTTGAAACGCGCGATGAACTTCTGCAGGTGGGCGATCTTGTCCTGCTGCTTGCTGAACGCGGTCTGCTGCAGCGCCATCTGCTCGGCGCGCAGGTCTTCAAACTTGCTGTAGTTGCCGCCGTAGCGTGTCAGCTTTGCCTTCTCGATATGCACCGTCACGTCGGTGACCGCGTCGAGAAATTCGCGGTCGTGGCTGATGACCAGCATCGTGCCCTGGTAGCGCTTGAGCCAGGCTTCCAGCCAGACCAGCGCGTCGAGGTCCAGGTGGTTGGTCGGCTCGTCGAGCAGCAGCAGGTCGGACGGGCACATCAAGGCCCGCGCCAGTTGCAGCCGCATGCGCCAGCCGCCCGAAAAGCTGTTGACCGGGTTGTCGAGTTCGCTGACCTTGAAGCCGAGACCGAGAATCAGCGCCTGCGCGCGCGCCTGGGCGTCGTGCGCGCCGGCATCGTAGAGCGCCATGTAGGCGTGCGCCATGCGGTCGCCGTCACCGCTGTGCTCGGAAGCCTCGACTTCGTTTTGCGCGGCCAGCAGCACGATGTCGCCATCGACGACGAAGCTGGTCGCGTCCTGCTCGGTCTCGGGCATGTCCTGCGCGACCTGCGCCATGCTCCACTGCGACGGGATTGCATAGTCGCCACCGTCTTCGTGAATCGTGCCGTTAAGCAGCGCGAACAGCGTCGATTTGCCGGCGCCGTTGCGGCCAACCAGACCGACTTTTTCGCCCGGGTTGATGCCGATGGAGGCGCTGTCGAGAATGACTTTTGCACCGCGCCTGAGCACGACGTTTTTGAGAGTAATCATGGAAATAACCTGGAGAAAACCTGGAGAGGGGAAGTCGGAGTCGGGGGCGAGGCGATTCAACGCACGGGCAGCGGGAACGGAGGCCGCAAAGAGATCAAGAAACCGATTCTTCTGCGCGCGCCGCGCAGATTGCAGTCTGGCGGGGAAGCGCTGGCGACTTCAGCCTGCCCCGACAAGCTGCTCGCGTGTCAAAAGCATCACCTGATCGCCACCGGCACTGGTTTCAAACCAGAGCGGCTTCAGCGCGGGGAAGGCGCGCCCGAAATGGCTTTTTTCATTGCCGATTTCGAGTACCAGCACCGCATTTTCGTTCATTTGCGCTGCGGCGCCTGCCAGCAGCAACCGAACAAAGTCCATTCCGTCGCTGCCGCCGTGCATGTTGCCGGCCAGGGCCAGCGCCGGCTCGGCCTTGAACTCGGGCGGGAGCGCCGCCATGCTGGCCGCGTTGACATAGGGCGGATTACACAAAATCAGGTCGTAACGGCCGGGGCAGGCCGCCAGTCCGTCGGACTCGATCAGGCAAATGCGCGAGGCCAGCGCGTGCCGGTCAATGTTGATGCGGGCCACCGCAAGCGCATCCGGGCTGATGTCGGCGGCGTCGATGCTGACCTCGGGGTAGGCCATCGCCGCCAGCACCGCCAGACTGCCGTTGCCGGTACACAGGTCAAGCATGCGCAGCGTGTGCTCGCCCAGCCAGGGATCGATGCTGGCATCGACCAGCAGCTCGGCGATCAGCGAACGCGGAATAATCACGCGTTCATCGACGTAAAACGCCACGCCCATCAACCAGGCCTCGTGCGTCAGGTAGGCAGCGGGCTGTCGGGTGGCGATTCTCGCTCCTAAAAGCGTAGCTGCCTGCGCCCGTTCTGAATCGCTTACAGGCCGGTTTGACACAGAATCAAGGTCGTCCAGCGGCAAGCCGAGCTGCCACAGCACCAGCCAGGCGGCTTCGTCGAAGGCGTTGGTTGTTCCCTGGCCAAAACCGTTTTCAAAGCTCAGGCCGGCGGCTTCGAGCTGGGCGGCCGAGGCTTCGATCAGTTCGATCAGCGTCATGGATGGATGCCGGACAGGCGGGTCAGCACGCCTTTGTAGATGTCTTTCAACGGCTCCAGCGACGCGATTTCGACGCGCTCGTCGATCTGGTGAATCGTCGCGTTGACTGGGCCGAATTCGACGACCTGCGCGCAAATTTTTGCGATGAAGCGGCCGTCGCTGGTGCCGCCGGTGGTCGAGAGCGCGGTTTCCAGCCCGGTCGCGGTTTTGATGGCGCCCCTCAGGACTTCGACCAGCGGTCCCGGCTGCGTCAGGAACGGCAAACCGCCGACGGTCCACTTCAGCTCGTAGGTCAGGCCATGCGCATCGAGCAGCGCCCCCACGCGCTGCTGCAGGCCCTCCGGGGTCGATTCGGTGCAAAAACGAAAATTGAAATCGACCATCAGTTCGCCGGGGATGACGTTGCTGGCCCCGGTGCCGGCATGCATGTTTGAAACCTGCCATTGGGTGGCCGGGAAAAATGCGTTACCCGCATCCCAATGCGTGGCCGCGAGCTCGGCCAGCGCCGGCGCAAACAGGTGAACCGGGTTTTTTGCCAGGTGCGGATAGGCGATATGCCCTTGCAGGCCCTTGACGGTCAGCTTGCCGCTCATCGTGCCGCGCCGGCCGTTTTTGATGGTGTCGCCCAGACGGTCCACCGAGGTTGGCTCGCCGACGATGCAGTAATCAAGCACCTCGCCGCGAGCCGTCAGGGCTTCGCAGACCTTGACCGTGCCATCACGCGCCGGGCCTTCTTCGTCGCTGGTCAGCAGGAAGGCAATCGACAGGTCCGGCTCTGGCTGCATCGCCAAAAATTCCTCGACCGCCACGACCATCGCTGCAATGGAGCTTTTCATGTCGGCGGCACCGCGGCCGTACAGCATGCCGCCGCGCTGCGTTGGCGTGAACGGGTCACTGCGCCATTGCATGGTCGGGCCGGTGGGCACCACGTCGGTGTGGCCGGCGAAGACCAGGGTTTTGGCCAAAGTGCGCGCCTGGCTCGCTATTAAATAAGGAGCTTCCTGCGCCCGTATTTGCTGGTCAAAATGGCTAAAACCTTTAAGTTTTGCCCACAAGTTGCAGACCCGCATGCTGCCTGCGCCGGAGTCCATGCGTTCGCAGACAAAGCCCAGCGGAGCCAGCCGCGCCGCAATGATGTCCAGACAACCGGCGTCCAGCGGGGTTACCGACGGCTGCGAAATCAGCTGTTCGGCAAGGTGCAGGGTGCTCGACATTGTTGATGGCTCCATGACGGGGTGACGGGGGTGACGGAGATACGGCGCCGATTCGCCCTGACTCTGAACCGCGCCAGCAAGGCGGCTGCAACCGCCGCAGGGTCGAAAAGACCCGACGGGCTTTACGGCCAGACGGGGTTGGCCGCCCGCCTTGCCGCCTCGGCAAACAGCGGCGCGTCAGCCGCGTCAGATCGGGCCGTAGCCGGTGGTGCCCAAACTGCCAACGCCGAAGCCGGTGCTGCCGAACTTGGACGGCTGCTTGATGTCGAGCGTGATGTCGGTGAAAGACGGCTGGTCGTCCGGGTCGTCTTCCTGCAGCGCGGCCGATTTGGCCTTGACAGCAAAATCGTTTTCAAGCCGCCACATCAGGTTGGTCGGCGAATCCGCGTGCAGCAGGCCTTCCTTGCGCGTCACGCGGCCTTCCACGATCATGCGGGCGATGTCCTGCTCGAAGGTTTGCGAGCCGTCGGCCATCGATTTTTCCATGGCCTCCTTGACGCCCGAAAAATCGCCTTTTTCAATCAGCTCAGACACCAGCTTGGTGTTGAGCATCACCTCGACCGCCGGCGCGCGGCTGCCGTCGAGCGTGCGCAGCAGCCGCTGCGAGACGATGGCTTTCATCGCGGCGCCCAAGTCGCCGAGCAGCGTGTTGCGCACCTCGACCGGATAAAAACTCAGGATGCGGTTGAGTGCCTGGTAGCTGTTGTTCGCATGCATCGTGGCCAGGCACAAGTGCCCCGACTGCGCATAGGCAATTGCCGCAGACATGGTTTCGCGGTCGCGGATTTCGCCGATCAGGATCACGTCGGGTGCCTGGCGCAGCGCGTTTTTCAGCGCGATCTGCAGCGACTGCGTGTCGCTGCCGACTTCACGCTGGTTGACCACCGACCGCTTGTTGGTAAACAAAAATTCGATTGGGTCTTCGATCGTCAGGATGTGGCCGGACGCCGTTTCGTTGCGGTAGTCCAGCATGGAGGCCAGCGTCGTGCTTTTGCCCGCGCCAGTCGAGCCGACCATCAGCATCAGGCCGCGCTTTTCCAGGATCAGCTCCGACAGCACCGGTGGCAGGCCGAGCGTATCCAGGCCGGGAATGGCGTTGGGGATGTAGCGGATCACCGCCGCAATGGTGTTGCGCTGGCGAAAGCCGCTGATGCGGAAGTTGCCCAGGCCCTCGATCGGAAAGGCTATGTTCAGCTCGCCCATTTCTTCGAGCTCTTCAATGCGCAAGGGCGGAAGAATTTCGGCCAGCAGATTCAGCGGCGCGTTCGGTGGCAGGATCTGAGTGTTGATCGGAATGGCTTCGCCATTGATCTTGATCAGTGCCGGGGAATGGGCCGACAGGTACACGTCGGACGCGCGCCGCTGCACCATCAAACGCAAAATGCGTTCCATCGTGCTCATGCTGCGGGTTTCGGTCATGGTCATTCCTCCGTGTGGAAAACGTTCTTAGTCAGACCGGCGGCCGCAGCTCTCGGTTGGCCCCGATGGGGCTTCGGGGAGCACCCTTCGATACCTCATGGCGAACGGAGCAGCAGTGGGGAGCGTGGGGGCCGAAGTTTTTCCGCCGGGCCGCCCCAAGGAAAAATACGTCCCCTCGGGGGGCAGCGAACCACACGAAGTGGGGAGCGTGGGGGCCATATCTTTCAGGGGCGCAGCAAATCGTTCAAGCTGGTCGTCGCGCGGGTTTTTGCGTCCACACGCTTGACGATCACCGCGCAATACAGCGAATACTTGCCGCCAGCCTTGGGCAGGTTGCCCGACACCACGACCGAACCGGCGGGGATGCGGCCGTAGCTGATGGTGTCGAGTTCGCGGTCGTAGATGGGGGTGCTCTGGCCGATGTACACGCCCATCGAGATCACCGAGTTCTCTTCGACGATGACACCTTCGACCACCTCGGAGCGTGCGCCTATGAAGCAGTTGTCTTCGATGATGGTCGGGTTGGCCTGCAGTGGCTCGAGCACGCCGCCGAGTCCGACGCCGCCGGACAGGTGCACGTTGTTGCCGACCTGCGCGCAACTGCCCACCGTCGCCCAGGTATCGACCATCGTGCCTTCGCCGACCCAGGCGCCGATGTTGACGTAGCTGGGCATCAGGATGGCGCCTTTGGCGATGAAGCTGCCGCGCCGCGCAACCGCAGGCGGCACTACGCGCACGCCGGTTTCGCGCATTTCACCTTCGCTGAGGTGGGCGAACTTGGTTTTCACCTTGTCGAAAAAGCCGAGTTCGCCAGCGCGCATCAGTTCGTTGTCTTTGACCCGAAAACTCAGCAGCACGGCCTTTTTGATCCACTGGTGGGTGGTCCACTGGCCGACGCCGGAGCGGGTGGCGACGCGAATCTTGCCACCGTTGAGCAGCGCGATGGTCTGCTCGACCGCATCGAGCACGTCTTTCGGGGCCGACTTGGGCGACAGCGCGCTGCGCTCTTCCCAGGCGGCGTCGATGATGGACTGAAGGGCAGCAAGGCCGGAGAGGTCGGCGGCTTCGTGGGTGGCAGCGGTCATGGGATGGGTCGGCTCCTGGTTTTCAGTTTTTGGAAGGCATTCTGGACTGGACGAACTGGACTATGCGCCCGGCGGCTTCAACACACTCTGCGGTGTCCGCCACCAGGGCCAGGCGTACCCGGCCTTGTCCGGGGTTTGCCGGGTTAACCAGTTGGGCCGAGTCTCCGATGGGTTCGGGGCTCGACTGCAGGCTGTGGCTGTCGGCGCGGCGCGCAAGGTAGCTGCCCGGCAGCACCACCACATTGTAAAAGGCGAGCAACTCGCTGGAAAACCTTTCGTCCGATCCGCGCCATGCTTGTGGCACCTTTGCCCACAAATAAAAGCCGGCATCCGGCAGCGTGACCTCCATCACGCTGGCGATCAGCGGCGTCACCTGGGCGAACTTGTCGCGATAAAGCTGGCGGTTCGCCTCCACATGGGTTTCGTCCGACCAGGCCGCCAGGCTTGCGGCCTGCACCGGCGGGCTCATCGCGCCGCCGTGGTAGGTCCGGTACAGCAGGAAGGGTTTGATCAGCGCCGCATCGCCAGCCACAAAACCGCTGCGCAGGCCGGGCACGTTGCTGCGTTTGGACAGACTGGTCAGGGCGACCAGATTCTTGAAGTCGGTGCGGCCGAGTTGCGCGGCGGCCTGCAGGCTGCCCAGCGGGGCTTCGTCCCGGAAGTAGATCTCGCTGTAGCACTCGTCGGACGCGATGACAAAGCCGTAACGGTCGCTTAGCTCGAACAGCAGCTTCCAGTCGTCCAGGCCCATAACCGCGCCGGCCGGGTTGCCCGGCGTGCAGACGAACAGCAACTGGGTCTTGGCCCAGACCGCATGCGGAACCTTTGCCCAATCGATGCCGAAGTTCAGCCGGGCCTCGCTGGGCGCGTAGCGCACCTGCGCACCGGCCAGCAGCGCGGCACCTTCGTAGATTTGATAAAACGGGTTGGGGCAGACCACGATGGCGCCAGAACGGCGCGGGTCCACGACGGTCTGGGCCAATGCAAACAGCGCTTCGCGCGAGCCGTTGACCGGCAATATCTGCGTGGCAGGATCGACCTCGACGGCGTAGCGCCGGGTCAGCCAGTCGGCAATGGCCTGGCGCAGGCGCGGCTCGCCCACCGTGGCTGGGTAGCTCGCAAGACCCGCGAGGTTCGCCGTTAGTGCGTCTTTGATCAACTGCGGCGTAGCATGTCGCGGCTCGCCTATGCCCAGGCTGATGGCGCGAAAAGCCGGGTTGGCGGTGACACCGGCATGCAACTGGCGCAGGCGCTCGAACGGGTAGGGCTGCAAGCGGGCGAGATGTGGATTCATGCAGCGATTATCGAGCGGCCCTCGGGACCCTGTGCATAACTCTGGCGGGACTGTGGTAGCCGGATCAGGATGGGCTGCAAGGCGTCTTTTTGCAGCCAACAGCCGCGCTATTGGCAAGAAAAGCAACGCAGCAGACCGCCCGAGCCCGGCTGATCACAGACCGCAGGGAGTTATGCAGAGGGTCCCTTGGCGCTTTCACCCGGCCCGTGGCGGCCAGGACACGCCGGGCCATTCGCTATGAAAAGAGTAGCTTATTACGCCCGATTTATATGGCCGAAATGGCAATTTGCTTACTATTTTTTACCTGGAAACGGCAGCGGTCCAGGGCCGGCTGCGCCAAGTGCCTCGGGTAACATTGCGCCTCAGACCGCCTGGCCCGGCGCGGCTGCGATGCGCCCGGCTGAACCGCCACACCGCCACACGGTTTGTTTTGCGCGGACCAACACAGGAAGCTTCGTGCGCCTAAATTCGATCAAGTTATCCGGCTTCAAGTCCTTCGCCGATCCAACCCATTTCGTGTTGCCCGGGCAACTGGTCGGTGTGGTCGGCCCGAACGGCTGCGGTAAATCGAACATCATGGACGCGGTGCGCTGGGTGCTCGGGGAAAGCAAGGCCTCCGAGCTGCGCGGCGAGTCGATGCAGGACGTGATCTTCAGCGGCACCACCACGCGCAAGGCGGCCAGCCGCTCGAGCGTGGAGCTGGTGTTCGACAACGCCGATCACCGCGCCGGTGGCCAGTGGAGCCAGTTCCTGGAAATTGCCGTGAAGCGGGTGCTGACGCGCGACGGCACATCGAGCTACTACATCAACAACCAGCCGGTGCGCCGGCGCGACGTGCAGGACGTGTTTCTTGGCACTGGGCTCGGGCCGCGGGCCTACGCGATCATCGGCCAGGGCACCATCAGCCGCATCATCGAGTCGCGCCCCGAAGAGCTGCGGCTGTTTCTCGAAGAAGCCGCCGGCGTCTCGAAGTACAAAGAGCGCCGCCGCGAAACCGCCAACCGCCTGAGCGACACGCGGGAAAATTTGACCCGCGTCGAAGACATTCTGCGTGAACTCAACGCCAACCTGGAGCGGCTTGAAAAGCAGGCCGAGGTGGCGCTGCGCTACAACACGCTGCAGGCCGATGCCACGCTCAAGCAGCACCAACTGTGGTTTCTCAAGCGCAGCGAAGCCCAGTCCGACCAAGCCAGAGTCAAGGTCGATGCCGACAAGGCGGTGCTGGACCTGGAGATCCGGCTGGCCGATTTGCGGCACATCGAAAGCGAGCTGGAGACCATCCGTCAGGCGCACTATTCGGCGGGCGACCAGGTCAATCAGGCGCAGGGCAAGCTGTATGAGGCCAGCGCCGAGGTCGGCCGGCTTGAGGCCGAGATCCGCTTCGTCGTCGATGGCCGGCTGCGCGTCGAGCAGCGCCTGACCCAGTTGCTGGAGCAAACCGCCCAGTGGGCGCTGCGCAGCGATGACGCTACAGCCGAAAGCGGACTCCTTGCCGCACAGGTTTTCGAGGCCGAAGAAAAAGACGCGATCCTCGCCGCGCAGACCGAAGAGCACGCAGCCGAACTGCCGGAGCTTGAAGAAACGCTGCGCCAGACCCAGGCTCAGGCCAACACGCAGCGCATCGGCGTCGGCCAGGTGCAGCAGCAGATTCAGGTGCTGGCCGCCGACCAGCGCAACATCGAAGAACAATCGCGCGCCCTGACGCTGCGCCATGAGCGCCTCGGCGCCGACCGCAACGCGCTAAACGCGCCCGACGAGGCGCGCCTGAGCGGCCTTGCGGTGCAGCTCACAGATGCACAGCAGGCGCAGACGCTTCTTGAGGCGCGTCTGCATGAGTTGACCGACAGCGTGCCGCAGCTCGACGAAGACCGGCGCGCCAGGCAACAAACCGTCAACCTGGAGTCTTCCAGGCATGCCGATTTGTCGGCCCGGCTCGACGCCCTTAAAACGCTGCAGGAAAAAGTCAAAACCGACGGCAAGCTCCAGCCCTGGCTGGCACGGCATGGGCTGGGTGAACTGCAGGGTTTGTGGAGCCGCATCCACATCGAGCCCGGTTGGGAAAACGCGCTGGAGGCTGCGCTGCGCGAGCGCCTGGGCGCGCTCGAAGTCAGCCGGCTGGAGCTGGTGCGCGGCTTTGTCGGTGCCGCTACCGGCAGCAGCGACGGCAAAGACGGCGCGCCGCCGACCCGGCTGGCTTTTTATTCGCTGCCGCTGGCTGCCGCGCCGGTTCAGGCCAACACCGGCATCGGCCTGAAGCCGCTGGCCGATCTGCTACGGCTGAACGACGCGGCCCAGTCGGCGCTGCTCGGCGAATGGCTGCAGGGCTGCTACACCGCAGCCAGTCTGGACGACGCGCTCGCCGCGCGCCACAAGTTGCATGCCGGCGAGGTGATTTTTGTGCAGGGCGGACATGGCGTCAGCCATTACAGCGTGAGCTTTTACGCACCCGATTCCGAGCAGGCCGGCTTGCTGGCGCGTGCGCAAGAGATCGAAAATCTCGACAAGCAGCTGCGCGCCCAATCGATGATGAGCGAAGCATCCCGCGTCGCACTAAGCCGCGCCGAAACGGCCTACCAGGACGCCGCGCAGCGCCTGGCCAGCACCCGCCGCGAGGCTGCCGAAGGCCAGAGCCGGGCACACGGGGTGCAGGTCGAGGTGCTGCGCCTGACGCAAATGGCCGAGCAAACGCGGGCGCGCAGCGAACAGATCGCCAGTGACCTGCTTGAGGTCGCGGCCCAACTCGGCGACTTGCAGGAGCGCAAGGTGACGCTTGAGGCCCGGTTTGAAGAACTCGACATGCAACTGGCCGACACCCAGGAGCGCCATGCGCAGCTCGATGAGCGTGTGATGGAGGCCGAGCGCCAGCTCAATGCTGCGCGCAGCCGCCAGCGCACGCTGGAGCGCGAAGCGCAGGAGGCGCAGTTCGGGCTGCGCAGCCTGGCGGCGCGGCAGGCTGAGCTGGCCCGCGCCATCGCCATTGCTGCGCAGCAGGCTTCGACGATTGCCGACGAGCAGGCCCGTGCCAAAGACGAACTCTCCCGCCTGACCGACGCGGCCGCGCAGGCCGGGCTGCAGAACGCGCTGGCGCTCAAGCTTGATCGTGAAGGCGCACTGGGCGCGCAGCGCAGCCAGTACGACGACCTGACCAACAAACTGCGCGCCAGCGATGAACGGCGGCTGTCGCTGGAGCGCCAGCTCGATCCGCTGCGCCAGCGCATCACCGACTTGCAACTGAAGGAGCAGGCCGCCCGGCTCGGTTTCGAGCAATACGAACAGCTGCTGCTGGACGCCAAAGCCGACCTGTCTGCGACCGGGCAATCGCTGCAGGCCGGCGACGTGCGGCTGGCCGGGCTGCAGGCCGAGATCGACCGCATCAACCAGGCGATTGCCGGCCTGGGCGCGGTCAATCTCGCGGCGCTGGACGAGCTGACGACCGCCAGCGAACGCAAGCAATTTCTCGACGCCCAGTCGGCCGACCTGAATGAGGCGATGGCCACGCTGGAAGACGCGATTAAAAAAATCGACATCGAAACACGCGATTTGCTGGCCAGCACCTTCGAGACCGTAAACGGCCATTTCGGCCGCATGTTCCCGGAGCTGTTCGGCGGCGGCAATGCGCGCCTGGTCATGACCGGCGAGGAAATCCTCGATGCCGGTGTGCAGGTGCTGGCGCAGCCCCCCGGCAAAAAGAACCAGACTATTCATCTGCTGTCGGGCGGCGAAAAAGCCCTGACGGCGATTGCGCTGGTGTTTGCGATATTCCAGCTCAACCCGGCGCCGTTTTGCCTGTTAGATGAGGTCGATGCGCCGCTCGACGACGCCAACACCGAGCGCTATGCCAAGCTGGTCACCAGCATGAGCCGCGAGACCCAGTTTCTTTTCATCAGCCACAACAAGATTGCGATGGAGATGGCTGAACAGCTGATCGGCGTGACCATGCAGGAGCAGGGTGTGTCGCGCATCGTTGCGGTCGATATGGAGGCGGCGATCGGTTTTGCCGGGGCGCTGGCATGACCTCACTGCAAATCGGTTTGGCGATTTTGGGGGCGCTGGTGCTGGCGCTGGTGGTCGGTCACGGTGCCTGGTCGGCGCGGCGCAGCCTGCCGCGCCAGGCTATGCCCGAGCCTGCGCCTGGCGCAGCCTCACCGTTGCCTGCCGGGCAGCGCCTCGAGCCGTCGTTCGATGCCGACGACGGAGTGGCCAACGGTGCCGCCGAATGGCACAGCGACCCCCGCGCCGAGGACGCGGCCGCAGGCGCCGCTGCGCATGCAGAGCCGGACCCAGACATTTTGCCGCCGGCCCGCCACCGCTTCATCCAGCCCGAGCGCAAGGCCGGCCTGGACGCGCTGATCGACGCGATGGCGCCGATTGCCGTCGACACGCTGGCGTCCGGCGACGCCGCGCTTGCGGCCATGCCGCCCACGCGGCGCGCCGGCAGCAAGCCCTTCGGCGTCGAAGGGTTCAACAGCGTGTCGGGCGAGTGGGAATTTCCAGTGGCCGGGCAGCGTTACCGGGCCTTTCAATGCGGCGTGCAACTGGTCAATCGCACCGGCGCGCTCAATCAGATCGAATACTCCGAGTTCGTCATCAAGGCCCAGGCTTTTGCCGATGCCATCGGCGGCGAACCCGACTTTCCCGAGATGCTCGAAGAAGTGGCGCGGGCCCGCGAACTCGACCAGTTCGCCAGCGCCCACGACGCGCAGATCAACTTCACGCTGCGCGCCAACCGCACTGCATGGAGCCCCGGCTACGTGCTGCAGAGCGCGGCGCGGCTCGGCTTCGTGGCCGGTGTGATCCCGGGGCGCATGCTGCTGCCTGCGGCCGAGCCGGGGCGCCCGTCCTTGCTCAGCCTGGCGATTGACACGCAGGCCGCGATGGCCGACGCGCCCGAGCAGGCGGCGCTGCGCGAGTTGAGCCTGTCGCTCGACGTGCCGCAGGTTGACAGGATCGAGCAGCCTTTTGCCCGACTCTGCGAGATTGCCCTGGCCCTGGCCGGCAGCATGGACGGCGCGATCATCGACGACGACGGCAACCTGATTCGGGCCGAAGCGATGGAGGTCATCCATGCCGGGCTGGAGCAGTTGTACGACCGGCTCGAAGGCCACGATCTGCCGGCGGGCTCGGTGCTGGCGCGGCGAGTGTTCAGCTAGCCAGGTCGAATGCCTGCGGCCGGCCAAGGCGCTCAACAGCCGCTGTAGTCTTTGTGACCATCTGCCGTGATGGTGTAGGTG
>JAJAYS010000270.1 GCA_026786065.1 Polaromonas sp. | reverse complement strand
CCACAACCCCCGCCACCCGGAACGCACCTTGCTATACCGCATCGTAGCGGCGCATTTCGAGACCTGGTTTGAGTTGGCCAGCGCCGGCCAGTTTGACGGCCAGGGCGCCCGGCAAAATAGCGGAAAGTAAAGCGCCATAAAGCCGCCCAGCGAAGCCATGAACACTTGTGGATGACTTGCAAGCAGCAGCGGCTGGCTGAAAATTACGGCCAGCAGCGCGGCCAACGGCGCCAGCAGCAACGCACTGGTACCCTGAAAGGCCAGCAGCATCGGCACGACCCGGGACCGCAGGATGCCAGCGATGCTTGGCGTGTGGATTGCCCGGCAGTTTGTTGTTTGGGCTACTTGCAGGGGTTCATGTCCGGGGTTCTCGCATCAGCTATGTAGCAGTGGCGCGCTGTTGCCGGCGCAGCCGTGTGCCCAACCATAAACCGCCGCCAATCGTCAGCAGCGTGAGCAAGCCAAACCACCACAAAACCGGTTGTGATCCAAAACGTGCCGCCAGCGGCAGTGCCAGTGCGGTGACCAGGCCGCCGCCGACAAAAGGTTCAAACAGCAGCTGTTTGTAGCCAAAACGCTCCAGGTTGCCTGACCGCCCGTTCGGGTCTGCCATGCGCATCAGCACCAGGCCACTAACCACCATGCCCGTGCCTTGGCCGAAGTCACCAACACCGCGTGCAAACCAGTGCTCGGGCATGAAGCGCGGAGCCAGTACCAGAAAACAAAAACTGGTCCACGCCAGCCCGGCGACGGCCAGCAGTACAAATGGCCAGAACTGCGCGCCAATGGCCGACAGCGACAGTGTTGCCAGCGCGCTGACAATGATGAGGTCAAGCGCACATCCGCTGATGCGCTCGATCAGCCGGCCATCAACCCAATATCCCCGGCCGACGGCGGTCAACGCCCATTGCAGCAGTGCGCCGCCAATCATTGCCAGCGGAAAAAGCGGTATGTAAGCCATCAGCTGCCCCGTCCACTGCACCCACAGCAGGCGTTCTGCCTGCTGCAGCAACTGCTGCAGCGCAATGCCTGTCAGCACCGCAAACCCGATCAGCCCGACCTGCAGCGACAGCGCCTCAACCACGCCTGACGGCTCGATCGCTTCGTCATCGCGCTGCGGGGCCAGCTGTTTGATCGGTGCTGCGCCGGACTCAAGCGCGCTGCCGCCCGGATCAATGATATTTTTGCGCGCTGCAATATTGACGAACAGCGTGCCCAGCAGCAAACCACCCACTAGCCCGACGGTGGCCAGCGCCAGTGCCAGGTCGCGGCCTTCAGCAAACCCGAGCTGCTCAAAGGTGTTCCCCAGCCCGGCTGCCGTGCCGTGCCCGCCGGTCATGGAAATCTCCAGCAGCAGTCCGGCCAGCGGATTGGTGCCGAACAGGGGCGTCAGCACCAGCATGACCAGCAGCAGGCCAATCGCGTATTGCCCGAACGACATGGTGTAGCCCAAAAAAAGCTGCGGCCCGCTGCCGCGCCAGATCTCACCAGCACCGGGCAAAGCTTTGCCTAAAAACAGCGCCGCAAACACAACGCTGATCAGAAGCCCCGGCAACTGGGCCCAAACGGCGACGCTGGTATCGGGAATCAGCCCGCCAGCCCACGGCGAGAGTCCCTGCAGCAGCGGCCCAGCAAGCTGCGGCCCCAGCAGCAGCCCCAGCGCGCCCGCAATCACTGACACCGGCAAAAACAGGCGCCTGAAAACGCCGACCTGCGCGCGCAGCGCCAGCCCGGCCCACAGCAGGGCGGTGAGCAGGATCAGCGCAATACAAATATCGGCAAGGGTGTGCATCAATAAATAAATCCGTGAGGGGATAGGGAATTTAAACGCTGTTTTCCCGCCCCACGGCCCGGCTGCGTAGGGCACCTGGCGCTTGCAGGGCAGCGTTCGGGATCGGCAGCGGCCCGCTCAAGCGGTGCAGAAGTCGCTGCGACGGTTTCAACGTTGATTCTTCACCTGGAAGGAGACACCCGATGAAAGTCAGCAAGATTGGATGCGCATGTCTTGCCCTTTCGGCAAGCTGCATTCAGGCCAGCGCCAACCAGGGGCACAACTACCTGTCGTCGCTGAGCGAGTCGGATCGCAATGCCCGACTTTCAGAGATGCTCTCGCAGCTGCCTGAGCCCTGTGTCGTGCAGCGCAACTTCTTTTGCGGTTTCGACCCGAAAGGGGCAGCGTTGTGGAGCGCTCTTCAAACGCTCCTATCCGAATGTTCGACGCGGAACGCATGGATGGGCTCGACGCGTCCGCGCAGCGCCAGCGCGCCAAGGTCGTGGGTACGGATCTCGGGCGGCGGGCCAAGGGAGGCGAGCGCTTCCGCCGATGCGATGAAGAAGCATCCGAGTTCGCGGGTCGCCTGCTCGAGGCGCCCGGTCGTGTTCATGACGTCGCCATGGAAGACGATCGCACGGCGCACCTGGCCGACCTCGCCGGCGATGACCTCGCCCAGATGCAGGGCCGCACGCAGCTCCGGTTGCACGCCAAAGCGTTGGACAAACCGGTTCGCGTCGGCGGCGAGCGCCGCGCGCATCGCGAAGAAGCAGCGCAACGCCCGCGCATCGGCAACGCCGTCGGCCTCGACCCAGGTGATGACGATCTCGTCACCGACGTATTGGTAGATTTCGCCGCGGCACATCTCGATCGGTTCGGCGACGGCCGAAAACACAGCGGCGAGGAAGCGATGTGCCTCCAGCGCCCCGAGCCGCTCGGCGATCGCGGTCGAGCCCACCACATCGACGAAGAGGAAGAAGCGTCGCTCGGCGTAGGGCCGGCGATATTTCCCAAGCAGAAGAGCCATGAACGTGCGGTAGCCGACGAGGCCCGCGGCCTGAAACATCATCACCACGACGGCAACGGGCACGAGCGAGAGGCAAACCGCAATCAGCCCGGTGCGCACGCTATAGACGGTGACGACGCCCAACAAGCGCTCTCCCGGCTGGCCGGCGAGGACCGCCCCCACGATCGCGCCGTAGACAAGCGTCTTCAGGACCAACACCGCAGCGAACGGCAGCGCGTCGAGCCATCGCATCGAAGCGCGGGGCAGCAGGAAGATCTCGATGCCGGCGATCGATGAACTCGTGAGCAGGGCGACGATGACACCGATCGGTATGGAGATCAGCAGGGAACCGAGCAGCGAGCGTGCGCCCGGTCCGGCAATCGCGCCGGCGTAGACTGCACCGAAGCCCGCACCGATGATCGCGGCCACGCGCACGATGCGCATGAAGCGCCTCAGTCGTTCGCGCGTGACGGCGGAAAGTGTGGCGATCATCTGCCCTTGACTCTAATGGCACCACGGAGACGCCGGCATCGGGCCGTGCCTTTTCAGTCCGTGCCGCATTCGCTCGCGGCGTCCGGTTGTCGCTTGGCGCATCGAATCGGCACTTCGTCGCAAGGCACAAGACGGTCTGCGGGGCCCTGCAGACAATGACCGACGTCAACTGCACAGAGGTCTGTCACCGATGAAAACGCTCGATTCAAAACTATTCTCTGTGGCCATGACCCTCGTCTTGGCACTCTGCGGAACCTGCGCCCATGCCGCGGGCTTTCAACACGGGTTTGCCGCCGATCCTGATGGCAAGCCACTGGAGATCGGCATCTGGTACCCCAGCCAGACCACGGCCCAGCCCGTGACGATGGGAGCGACGACGATGAGCGTCGCAGTCAACGGCACCGCACAAGGCAAGGCCCTGCCGCTCGTGGTGATGTCGCATGGAACCGGCAGCTCGTTCCTCGGTCATTTCGACACGGCCATTGCTCTGGCTGACGGCGGTTTCGTGGTGGTGGCCGTCACCCACACGGGCGACAACTATGCGGACCAGAGCCGCAGCGTCGACGTCATGGACCGGCCCCGTCAGATCAGCCGGGTGATCGACCACATGCTGTCGACCTGGGATGGCCATGCCACGATCGACCCTGCGCGAATCGGCATGTTCGGCTTCTCGTCGGGCGGCTTCACCACGCTGGTGAGCATCGGTGGCATTCCTGATTTTTCGAAGATCGGGCCGATGTGCAGCCAGCACCCCGCAGACTTTGCATGCCAGCTCATCGCGAAGAGCAGCAGCAATATGGCGGTGCCCCTCACGACCCCAACGGCCCGTGCGGCCGACCCTCGGATCAAGGCCGCCGTCGTGGCCGCACCCGCGCTTGGATTCACGTTCTCAGTGGACGGGCTCAAGAACGTCAAGGTGCCTGTGCAGCTCTGGCGCGCCGAGAACGATGTCATTCTTCCGCACCCGCGCTATGCAGAAGTTGTGCGGCTCGCGCTACCGCAGACGCCGGACTATCACGTCGTTCCCAATGCCGGACACTTCGACTTTCTGGTGCCTTGCAGCAGTGCGCTTGCGTCGCTGGCGCCCGCCATTTGCGCCAGTGCCGTCGGCTTCGATCGGGCGGCGTTTCACGCGAATTTCGACGCAGCGGTCTTGAGCTTTTTTAACAAGACACTGGGGGCCGGGCCGAGAAGCTGATCCGGCCGATCGCCTTAGGCCGATTCGCTTCAAAGAGGGGTCTTCTCGAGTCTGCTGGAGCTCGGCGGACACCCATTGCGGGCATACAGCCGCTGCAGCCAGCCGCAGAGGCCCTGCGGCGTTGTCGCAGAATGGCGGTCGCCATGGCCTCGACCGCCACCGTCCGCTTCGCGACCCGCCCCGATGCGCTCGCCATCGCCGAGATGTCGCGCGACCTGGTCGAGGTCGGCCTCGGCTGGAGCTGGACGAAGGAACGCATCCTGCGCACCCTTCGCCACCCCGACACCAATGCCATCGTCGCCGTCCGCGAAGCCGATCGCGCCGGCTTCGCGATCATGAAGTACGGCGACGAGGAAGCGCATCTGCTGCTCCTCGCCGTCAAGCCGGCGCATGGCCGCCGCGGCGTCGGCAGCGCCATGGTCGAGTGGCTGGAGGCGTCGGCACGCGTCGCCGGCATCGCCCGCATCACCCTCGAGGCACGCGCAAGCAATGCGGCGGCGAGGTCGTTCTATGGCCGCCTGGGCTACGCGGTGACGCAGTGGCTGCCCGGCTACTACGGCGGCCGCGAGACCAGCGTGCGGATGGTCAAGCCGCTGCACCTCGAGCGCACCGGCGCGGCATGACGCTTCGTCGGCTTCGGACCGGCGTCGTCGCCGCCGCCGCGACGCGGTGGATGCCGGGTCGGCGCCCAGGCCATGTCGGCCTGCGCTTCGCCCTGAAGGAACCGGCCCGGCTCAGGCGCGGATGACGCCGCTCTTGAAGAGGCCGCGGTCGGCGTTGCCGTAGGCCGAGTAGAGCGGCATGCCGTCGCGCGGCAGCAGCACGTCGATGGCGCGATCGAGGGCGGCGGTGGCGCGTGCCAGCGACTCGCGCTGTGCCGCGACCTGGCCGCTGGCGTTGGCCAGCCGGGTGCGCAGGGCCGGCGGCACGCGGCCGCTGCGCGAGGCATCCGAAAAGTGGCTGATGGCGCTCGAGAGCGCCCGATGCAGCTCGCTGGCGTGCAGGTCGATGGCCGTGGCGTCGCGGGCGCGCAGGGCATTGCCGAGCGCCGACAGGCGCGCCTCGACGTCGGCCAGCCGCGCCTCGAGCTCGCTGTCGGCGGCGCTGGCCGTCGGGGCGAGGGCGGCCGGCTGCAGGGCGGCGAGACCGCTCATCAGCCCTGAACCTT
>JAJAYS010000269.1 GCA_026786065.1 Polaromonas sp. | reverse complement strand
GCCGATGCCAACACCGACCGAGGCGCAGCCCGACAAGCCCGCCGCCAGCATTACGGCCAGCCACCGCGCAGCGACCCAAGAAGATTGTGGAAAGTCAGCCATCGAACCCCATCCTTGTAAGTCGGTTCAACAAATCGGTTCAGCCCCGCAACTCGGGTCAGCGCACCGGGTTTTCAAGGTGGCCGATGCCGTCGATCTCGACGCGCACCACATCGCCGGCCACCAGATATTTCGGCGGCTTGAAGCCGATGCCCACACCCACCGGTGTGCCGGTCGCAATCAGGTCGCCGGGGTACAGCGTGATGCCGGCCGAGATGGTTTCGATCAGCTTCGGAATGTCGAAGATGAAGTCTTTGGTTGATGCGTTTTGCCGCAACTCGCCATTGACGTAGCAGCGCACGCCGGTGTTGGTGCCGTCGCACTCGTCGGCGCTGACCAGCCACGGCCCCATAGGGCAAAAGGTGTCGAAAGACTTGCCGAGATGCCACTGCTGATGCCGGCTTTGCCAGTCGCGTGCGGTCACGTCGTTGATGATGGTGTAGCCCCAAACGTGGCCCAGCGCGTCGGCCGCGCGTATGCCCTTGCCACCCTTGCCGATGACGATGGTCAGCTCGGCTTCGTAGTCGATGGCGCTGGAGGCGTCCGGCATCGCAATCGCGGCACCGGGGCCGACGACGGACTCGGGCACCTTGGTGAAGATGATCGGGTCGGACGGAATCTCGCCCCCGGATTTGGCGCTGCTGTCAAAGCCGCTGCCTGCGAATTCTCTAGCATGGGCGTGGTAGTTTTTGCCGACGCAAAAGATGTTGCGCCGGGGCCGCGGCAGCGGAGCCCGCAACTGCACGTCGCTTAAGTTCAGCGCGACAAGCAGGGCCGGCAGCGGCTCGCCGCGCACCTGCAGCTCGATCAGCGACTGCGCCCCGAGTTCGCGCTGGGCCAGCGGCAGATCGAAAGGCTGAACCGACAGCATATCGGGCGAGACCAAGCCACAACCGGGCTGACCCTGATGCAGAAAAGCGGCAATTTTCATGGGTGCGTTTTCTCTTTGAAGCGATGACCAGGGGTGCCCGGACCAGCGGACGGGACGCGGTCCGTCAGGGATAGCGAGGGCGCAAAAAAGCAGGCCGCTAGGTTAGCATGATGAGCGATTTCCGAGCCCCCGAACGGCTTTGATCCAGGCGTCTTTTCCACCTTCCGGAAGCCCCAAAAAATGCAGCGCAGATTCCTGTCAGTCGGCCTTGCCTCAGGCCTTTTAGTCGTCACCGGGCTGCTTGCACTGGCAGCGCAGGCGCAGACCCAGGCACCGGCCGCCTGGCCCGCCCGCGCCATCACGATGGTCGTGCCGTTTCCGCCCGGTGGGCTGGCCGATCTGGTGGCGCGGCCGGTGGCCGAGGCGATGGCCCGTGAGCTGGGCCAGCCGGTGGTCATCGAGAACAAACCCGGCGCAGGCGGCGGCATCGGCATGGCGGCGGCTGCGAAGGCCAAACCCGATGGCTACACCATCCTGCTGGCCCTGTCGTCGCTGACCGTGATCCCCGAGGCCGACGGCGTGCTGGGCCGGTCGCCGATGTTCGCGCTTGGCGATCTGCGGCCGATTGCCCGCTTCACCGCCGACCCGACCGTGCTGGCGGTGCGTGCCGAGGCACCGTGGAAAACGGTTCAGGAGTTTGTTGCCGACGCAAAAAAACGGCCCGGCGCAATCAACTACGGCTCGTCCGGCAACTACGGCACCATGCATGTGCCGATGGAAATCCTGGCGCAGAACGCCGGCATCAAGATGACGCATGTGCCCTTCACCGGCGCCGGCCCGGCGGTCGTGGCACTGCTCGGCGGCCAGATCGACGCGGTGTCGTCCGGGCCGGCCACGGTGCTACAGCAGGTCAAGGCCGGCAAGCTGCGGGTGCTGGCCCACTGGGGCAACGCGCCGCTGGTCGCGCTGCCAGACGTCGGCAGCCTGAAAGCGGCCGGGTTCGACGCCGAATACGCCCAGTGGTCCGGGCTGTTCCTCCCGAAAGACACACCCGAGCCGGTGGCTCAGCGCTTGCGCGCCGCCGCCCGCGCGGCCGCCGCTGACGCCCGGGTCAAGGAAGTCATCCTCGGTGCCGGCAGCCCGGTGCTCTATCAGGACACGCCCGAGTTCGAAAATTATGTGCAGGCCGACGCCGCGCGCATGGCCGGCGTGGTCAAGCGCATCGGCAAGGTTGAGTAGCTGGCCAAGCCGGTGCGCGTCATGGTTCCGTTCGCCACCGGCGGTCCGGCCGACGTCTAAGCGCGCTTTCTGGCGCAGCGCCTGCCTGACGGGCTGGGGCAAACTTTTGTGGTGGACAACCGGCCGGGCGCGGGCTCGGTCGTAGCCACCGACGCGGTGGCCACATCGGCACCCGACGGCTACACGCTGCTGCTGATGTCGAACACCCACACGGTCAACGAATCGCGGATTCCGAACAAACCGTTTGCGCTGATGTGCGACTTCGTTGCGGTGGCGCCGAGCAACTTTTCTGATCTGGTGCTGGTTGCGAACCCCGCCCTGCCAGCTTCCAGCGTCAAGGAGTTGCCGGCGCAGGCCAATTCAAAGCCCGGCAAGTTCCACTACGCCTCGTCCGGCAACCGCACGCCGCACCACGTGGCCGGCGAACTGTTCCAGGCTATGGCAAGCGCGTCGCCCTGCACCCTGCGGCTCGACATTGACCATGCCAGAATGCACGCCTTTGCGCGCCTGCATTTTCGGCAGTCCGCCGCCCTGAGCGGGTTACGGTGACTCGCCCCCAAGCCCGGGCTTGCGTTGGCCGCCCGCCCTTGCTGATTCGGCCACCACGGTGGCGCTGCACCGCTATTCCATGATCACCACGATGCACTCCGGGGCCTGCGGCCTCGACTTCGGCACTTCCAATTCGACCGTTGGCTGGCACCGGCCGGGTCAAAGTGCGCTGCTGGCGCTGGAAGACGGCAAGCTCACGCTGCCCTCGGCGGTGTTTTTTCACGTTGATGACCTGCACGCCAGCTACGGCCGGGCCGCGCTGAAGGATCACCTAGATGGCCACGAAGGGCGGCTGATGCGCTCGCTCAAAAGCCTGCTCGGCACGGCGCTGATCGACCAGACGACCGAACTCGGGGGCCGCGCGCTGCCGTTTCGCAAGCTGCTTGAGCAGTTCATCGGTGAGCTGAAACGCCGGGGCGAGCTGGCCGCAGGCCGCGAATTCCGGCAAGGCGTGCTGGGTCGGCCGGTGTTTTTTGTTGATGACGACGTCAAGGCCGACCGGCTGGCCGAAAGCACGCTGCGGGAGGTGGCGCTGGCGGTCGGCTTTACCGACGTGGCTTTCCAGTTCGAGCCGATTGCCGCCGCTTTCGACTACGAATCGCAGATTTCGGGCGAGGAGACGGTGCTGGTGGTCGATATTGGCGGCGGCACCTCGGACTTTTCGCTGGTGCGCCTGTCGCCCGAACGGGCCAGGGCAAGCGACCGAAGCAGCGACATCCTGGCCAGTGGCGGTGTGCATATCGGCGGCACCGATTTCGACAAATACCTGAGTCTGGCCTGCGTGATGCCGCTGTTCGGGCTGAACGGCACGCTCAAGAGCGGCCGGCAGGTGCCGTCGGCGCAGTACTTCAATCTGGCGACCTGGCACACCATCAACTTTGCCTACACCCGCAAGGCACTGGTCGAGATCGCCGACCTGCAGCGCCATGCGCAGGACAAAACCAAGCTGGACAGGCTGGGATCGCTGGTCCGCCAGCGCGCCGGGCACTGGCTGGCGCTGCAGGTCGAAGCCGCCAAGATCAGCCTGTCGGAGCAGCCGGCGGCTCAGATCGATCTGGGCCGCATCGAGCCTGGCGAAAGCTTGCAGCTGGCAAGAGCCGACTTCAACGACGCCATTGCGCACCTGGTTGTGACGATAGAGCTAACGGTGCAAAACCTGCTACGCGATGCGGGCATCAGCCCCGCGCAGATCGACACGGTGTTTTTCACCGGCGGCTCCAGCAGCGTACCGCGGCTGCGAGAAAAAATTGCCGCGCTGCTGCCAGAAGCCAGGCGCGTCGAGGGCGATCTGTTCGGCAGCATCGGCGCCGGTCTGGCGCTGGATGCAAAGCGGAAGTTTGGTTAGCCGCGCAGCATCAACGCCGCGCCTCCTGGCCGCTGATCAGTCGCCCACCGTCTGTGCGCGGCAAGTCGAACACACCGCGCAGCGACACCAGCAGCGCTTGTGCTCGCGCGTCCTTCAACCCGCCGAACGCGCAGTTGGCCAAAAACTTCTGCTGCAGCGCGGCGTCGCTCAAGGGATGCCCGGCATCGCCCCTGCAATGGTCCTGCCGGTGTTCGCACACAGTGCCATCTTTCAGCGTGGCCCAGTGGTGCCCGCTGACCGAACGCCTTCTACACCCGCGCAATCATCTGGTTGACGCGCCGCACGTAGGCAGCCGGATCGTCCGGCAGACCGCCTTCGGCCAGCAGCGCCTGGTCGAACAAAATGTGCGCCAGATCGTCAAAATCGGCGGCCGATTCGAGCTTCTGGACCAGCGGGTGCTGCGCGTTGACCTCGAGAATCGGCTTGCTCTCGGGCACCGGCTGGCCAGCCTGCCGCAGCATGCGCGCGAGTTGCGTGGACATGTCGCCGTCTGGCACCACCAGGCAGGCCGGGGAATCGACCAGGCGCGTCGTGGCGCGCACATCGGCGGCCTTGTCCTTCAGCGCGGCCTTCAGCTTGTCGAGCATCGGCTTGAACTGGGTCTGGGCCTCTTCGGCGGCCTTTTTCTCGTCCTCGTCCTGCAGCTTGCCCAGATCGACTCCACCTTTGGCGACCGATTGCAGCGGCGTGCCGTCGAAGTCGTGCAGATAGTTCAGCGCCCATTCATCGATCCGGTCCGCCATCAGCAGCACTTCGATGCCTTTCTTGCGGAAAATCTCTAACTGCGGACTGTTGCGGGCGGCGGCCAGCGTTTCGGCCGTGATGTAGTAAATCGCGTCCTGGCCGTCTTTCATGCGCACCTTGTAATCGGCCAGCGCGACGCTGGCGCTGTCGGTGGTGGTGCTGACAAAGCGCAGCAGCTTTGCGAGGCGCTCGCGGTTGGCAAAGTCTTCGCCAAGGCCTTCTTTCAACACCGCGCCGAACTCGGTGTAGAAGGTCTTGAACTTGTCGGCGTCATTGGCTGCAAGGTCCTCAATCATGCTCAGAACGCGCTTGGTACAGCCTTCACGGATCGCCTTGACGGCCCGGCTTTCCTGCAGCAGCTCGCGCGACACGTTCAGCGGCAGATCGGCCGAATCAATTACACCTCTGACAAAGCGCAGATAGGTTGGCAGCAAGGCCTGCGCCTCATCCATGATGAAGACGCGGCGCACGTAAAGCTTGACGCCGGCCGACTTGTCGCGGTTGAACAGGTCCATCGGCGCCTTGGCCGGAATAAACAGCAGCTGCGTGTATTCGGTCGATCCCTCGACCCGGTTGTGCGTGACGGCCAGCGGCGCGGTGTGGTCGTGGCTGATCTGCTTGTAAAACTCGTCGTAATGCTCCGGCGTGATGTCTTTTTTGGCCCGCGTCCACAGGGCGGCGGCCTGGTTCACCGTTTCCCATTCACCGGTGGCCGCCATCTCGCCCGGCTGGTCGTTTTCGCCCTCCTTCCATTCTTCCTTTTCCATCACGATGGGCAAGGAAATGTGGTCTGAATACTTGTTGACGATGCTCTTGAGCTTCCAGGCGTTCAAATACTCCAGCGCGTCGTCTTTCAGGTGCAGCACAACGCTCGTGCCGCGCTCGGTGCGCCCGATTTCGGCGACGTCGAATTCGCCGGTACCTTCGCTGCTCCAGCGCACTCCCTCGCTCGCAGGCAGGCCGGCCCGGCGGCTTTCAACGGTGATGCGGTCGGCCACGATAAAGCCCGAGTAAAAGCCGACGCCGAACTGGCCAATCAGCTGCGCATCGTTTTTCTGGTCGCCCGACAGCGTGGCCATGAAGTCGCGCGTGCCGCTTTTGGCGATGGTGCCCAGGTTGGCAATGGCTTCGGGCTGCGACAGGCCGATGCCGTTGTCGCTGATCGTCAGGGTCTTCGCGGCCTTGTCGAAACTCAGTTTCACTTTCAGCTCGGAATCGTTTTCATACAGCGAGGCGTCGTTGAGCGCCTCGAAACGCAGCTTGTCGCAGGCGTCGGAAGCGTTGGAGATCAGCTCGCGCAGAAAAATTTCCGGATTCGAGTAAAGGGAGTGGGTGACGAGCCTGAGCAGCTGGGCGACTTCGGCCTGGAAAGAGAGGGTTTGTTTTTGCATCGTTAAATTTTTCCGGGTTGTTACAAATACGCGATACGGATTTGGAGAACTTAATGAGTGAGTCGGCTTCAGTTTGTTGCGCAGTTGGGGAAAGGCGAATTTTCGAAAAAACACAACGGTTTCAAAGGCTTCGCGTGATTTTTTACCGCTTTTGATCAATAGATGGTCGAGGAACACGCCTTTTTTCGTTTTTCTTTCTTACATTCACTTCATCGCGATTTGTTTCTTCTGTCGCTATTTGTCTCACTGCTTGTAAACCCTCAACGAAAGTCAGTCATGAAAAAAGTTATTGTAGTTAGCGTGCTGTCCCTGATCAGCCTGCTGGTCGCCCCGGCGCACGCGGCCACCGCCACCGGAAATTTCGACGTCAACATCAATCTGACGAGCGCCTGCATCTACGCCAAGACCTCCGACGTGGTGTTCAACTACACGTCGTTCCAGGCCACCGCGCAAGCCCAGACCACCGCTGGCGCCTTCACCGTGCGATGCACCAACCTGCTGCCCTACACCATGGCCCTCGACGGCGCAGGCAGCTACACCGACGCGGCACTGAACCTGGCCTACACGCTGAGCCTGTCGGCCGCGAATGCGACCGGCAACGGCACGGCCCAGACTTTCGGCGTCAGCGGTTCGATGGCTCTGGGCCAGGCCGGCAACTGCGCCACACCCGGCGGCGCCTGCACCAACACCGCGTCGGCGAACAAAACGCGCACGCTGACGATCACGTACTGATTCGCAAATCGGCGCACAGCGGGCATTCTGTCATGCGTCACACCGCACTTTTTCTATCGGTTGCGCTTGGCGCCTTCCCGGCAGGTGCCGCCGCTGGCACCCGCGCAGGTTTGTTCGATGTCGACATTTCGCTGCGTCCGCCACCGGAAACGTGTATCAGCCACAGTTCGAACGGCGCGACGGAGACTTCCGTCACGGTGACCTGCTCGAGCGGCTCGTTCGTCAGCATCGGGGCGGCCGCGGAACCGCAATCGCTCGGGACGTTGCGCTATCGCCACGCGCAGAGACTTCCGGTGGTGGAGGGCATTCCAAGTCGCTACGCGGAGATCGGCGCAGTTACAGTCACGTCCTATCGCCTGGTCCGGGCCAATGGCACCGACTACCCGGGCGACGTGATTGAAATGCTGGTCGATTTTTAAACGAGGTAGTTTCCATGCGGATGGTAAACAAAGGCATGCTGCTGGCCTTGCTGGCGGTCGCCCAGACGGTAGCTGTGGCCGGCACGTTTTCCGTTTCCCCGGTGCGCATTTACATGCTGCCGCGAGACCGGGCGGTGGCCATCACGCTCACCAACGAAGGCGAGACGCCGATCGCATTGCAGGCCGACATCCATACGTGGGCACAGCAGCCCGACGGGACCGACGAGCTGACTCTGACTGAAGACATGATCCTGTCGCCGCCCATCATCAAGCTGCAGCCAAAGGCACGCCAGGTGGTTCGGCTGGCCTTGCTCAGGCCTGCCGACGCGTCGCGCCAGCTGACCTACCGGCTGGTGGTACGCGAGGTGCCCGAGGCGGTACTGCCACAAGGGACCGGGATCCAGGTACCGATTTCGCTGGTGCTGTCGATGCCGGTGTTCATCACGCCTGTGCCGGCACGCAGAGACATCAGCTGCCAACTGCTGCCCGCACAGGTCGCCGGTTCGGCTTCCGCCGGCGCGCTCGGCATCGACTGCGGCAACACCGGCAGCGCCTACGCCCAGATCCGCGAGGCCCGGCTGCAACGCGGTGAGACGGCACTGGCAACCTTTGAAGGTGGCGTGTATGTGCTGCCCGGCGCGCGAAAAACCATTGAGCTGAAAAAAGTTCAACCGATGGACGCGGGCGCCGCCCAATTGACCATCGCCTTCGACGACGGAAAAAGCCAGACCTTCCAGATTGTCCTGCCTTAGCCGGGATGCGCCGCGTGATCAATCGCCGACGAAGCGCGGACGCTTTGCTGCATGCGCTGGTGGTGTGGCCACTTTTCGGGCTGTGCGCTACGGCTTCGGCCCAGCCAGCGCCCGCCGTCACCGCTGGCACCTTCAGCCAGTCGGATCAGGCAAACCGCCTGATCCCGCTGGACGTGACGGTCAATAATTCCAAGGCCGGTTCCTGGACACTGCTGGAACGCAGCGGCATGCTGTACGCGAGCGACGACGCCTTGACCGAATGGCGAATTAAGAGGCGACTCGACTCGCCGGGCATGAGCTATCGCGGCCAATCCTGGTATTTGTTGGCCGCATTGCCAGGATTCGAAGCGAAGTCCGATTTTGCCGAGCAGTCGGTTGCGCTGACGTTCGCGCCAGCTGCGTTCGGTACCACCCGACTGGTTTCCGACGCCAGCCTGCAGCCGGTTTTGAGCCCGATCGAACCCGCCTTCTTCGCAAACTACGATCTGAACTACGCAAACAGCCGGCTGCGCGGCAGCGCCCTCCAGCGCGAGCTTGGCGCACTGGTCGAGCTGGGAGCGTCCAGCAAGCTGGGCGTGCTGACATCAAGCCACGTCGCCCACAGTCTGCGCGGCAACAGCCCCGGCAATGCCAACCTGCCAAGCGGCTGGCGCCGGCTGGAGACCACCTTTTCGCGCGACTTGCCAGACAGCAAACTGACGCTGCGACTGGGCGACACGGCTACGCGCAGCGCACTCTGGAGCCGGTCGGTGTACTTTGGCGGGATTCAGCTCACGCGCAATTTCGGGCTGGCGCCAGGCTTTATCACGCAACCACTGCCCATCATTGGCGGAACATCCAGCGCGCCCAGCACCGTCGAGCTGTACATCAACGACGCACTGCGCCAGACCTCCAGCGTGCCCGCAGGCCCTTTCGCCATCGACAACTTTCCGTCGGTCAGCGGCGCGGGCCAGGCGCGCATCGTAGTGCGCGACCTGCTCGGTCGGGAAACCGTGCTGGAGCAGTCTTTCTTCAGCAGTTCCAGCCTGCTGGACAAAGGGCTGGCCGACTGGAGCCTCGAAGCCGGCGCGGTGCGGCGCGACCTCGGCATCGAAGACGCCAGCTATGGCCAGCGCTTTGTGGCCGGGCTTTACCGCTATGGCCTGACACGGGATCTGACCCTGGAGACACGCGCCGAATGGGGCCAGGACACGCGCAGCGGCGGCGTCGGTTTGAGCGTTGCGCTGCCGTTTCAGTCGCTTGGCACGGTGTCGCTGGCGGCCGGTGGCGACAATGCCGGCCGCCGTGGCGGCAAAGGGACGCTCGGGCTGGACCGGACGACCGCCAGGCACAGCTTTTCTGGCCGGGTGGCACTCGCATCGCAGAACTTCCGCGAGATCGGTCTGGACCCGGGCACGCTGGCGTATAAACGTGAATCGTCGGCGAACTACAGCTATGCGTTCGACGATTTCCGCACGCAGTCCTTAGGCGTTTCGATGGCCAGCCTGAGCCGGTTTGACGGTGACGCGCTGCGCACCGTCGGCGCAAACTATTCACTGCGGATGGGCAGCCGCGGCACCCTGATGTTCAGCGCCACGCGGGTCAGCGGCGCGGCCGATGCCACGATTCTGGGCGCCAGTTTCATACTGCCGCTCGAAAGTCGGGTCGTGCTGGCAAGCAGCCTCAACCACCGCGCCAGTCAGACAGACGGCTACGCCAGTGCCAGCCAGGGCGTCACGGGCGAGACGGGACTTGGCTGGCGCACGCTGGCGGGCTCGCGTGCTGGCCAGCAGTACGGCGAAGGCGGGGTGTACTACCAGGGCACCCGAGGCCAGGTGACCGGCGACATAAGCGCCGCTTCCGGACAGACCAGCCTGCGCCTGGGTGCGCGCGGCGGTATGGTGCTGATGGACGGTCGGCTCTTTGCGTCGCGCACTGTGCAGGACAGCTTCGCGCTGGTCGAGGTTCCCGGCTACGCCAACGTGGGCGTGGGTTTTCAGGGCAGCATGCTGACCCGCACCGATGCCGCCGGCCAGGCCTTGCTGCCGCGCCTGCTGCCCTATCAAAACAACAGCATCCGGCTCGATCCCAACGAGCTGCCAATCAGCGCAGAACTCGACAGCATCGAGATCGTGACCGTGCCTGCGTCGCGCAGCGGGGTCAAGGTGACCTTTCCGGTGCGCTCTGGCATGGGGGCACTGATCCGCATCGTGTTCGACGACGGCCAGCCCGCCCCCGCGGGCGCCGAACTCGCCATAGAAGGCGACAAAAAGGACTTCTTCGTCGCGCGACGCGGCGAAGCCTTCGTGACCGGACTGCAGCCGAAAAACCGGCTGCGCCTGACTTACAAGGGGCAGTCCTGCATCCTGGGTATCGAGCTGCCGGCCGGCCAGCTCGATGACATTGCCCGCGTTGGTCCGGTTGTCTGTAAGGGAGTCACACGATGAAACACAAACTCTGTCTGGCTGTCGTACTGCTGGCGGCCGCGACGTCGGCGCAGGCCGCAATCACCTGCAACCTGTCGGCCACCGGCGTGACCGGCAACTACACGGCAGCGGCCAACACCCGCCTGACCGGATCGCTGACGGTGAATTGCGCGCGGCTCGCTTCCGACTCCGGCGCTACCGTGACCTACTACATCAGCATGGATCAGGGCGAACCGCCCGCCGGCCGGAACATGACGCGGCAGGGCGGCACGCAGTTGCTGGCCTACACCGTTTTCCGGAATTCGAGTTTCACCGGGAGTTGGACGACAGGTGGCGGACGCGCCCCAAACAACACGGGCAACGGCGGTCTCGATTTCACGATCAACTGGAATGGCGCCCTCAACTCCAGCGCCACCGTGCCGTATTACTTCGAGGTCGCGGCCGGGATCACCAGACCCGCCGGAATTTATGACGACGTACCGACCTTCAGCATTTTCACCACGCGCGGCGGCACGCTGCTGGGCGCCGCCTCCTATGTGGCCAACATCAGCATCGTCGCCGAGTGCTTCTTCAATTCGGCAATTCCAGCGGTGACGGTGAACTACCCATCTTTTTCGGCCACGGCCCGAACCGGCAGTTCGAGCTATTCGCTGTCGTGCACGCTGAGCACGCCCTACACCATGGCCGTCACGCCAACTGCGGGCACGTTGATGGGGCTGAACTACACGGTGGCGCCGAGCGCCGCCAGCGGAACCGGCTCGGCTTTTCCGCAGACCTACTCCGTCACGGCCACGGTGCCAGCCGACCAGTCGGGCACCTGTGCGGTGGGCGCCTGCGCCGCCACGCAGGCTCACCAGATCACCATCACCTACTGACCCCCCGCTGCGGGCGACCCGCAGCCGGAAGCCATTCGCTACGGTTTTAATAGCTGCCAACGCCCGTATTTATAAAGATTAAGCCGCTATTTATATAAATTCCAGCGGTTTGGGCCAGCGGACAAGCCAACACTCTGGCGCCAGCATCCACCCGTGCGAGCAGCGCCCCCAGCAGGTCAATGTCGATCGGCTTGCCGAAGTGTTCATCGAAGCCCGCGCCTGGAGCGAGCTTGATGTCGCCTTTCTGCCCGTGGCCGGTGATTGCGACCAGATGCATCGCCGCGCTGCCGGGGTGCTGTCTCAAGCGGCCAGAAAGCTCGTAGCCGTTCATCACGGGCAAGCCGATATCGGGCAGCGCGAGTCGAGGCTGGAACAGCTCGACCAGCTCGACCAGCTCGACCAGTGCGAGTGCGGCCGCAGCAGCCGCACGACGTACTCGCGCATGTCGGCGTTGTCATCGACCAGCAGTATCCGTGCGCCCACGAATGCGGAGGTCGGGTTGTGCGCCGGCTGTTGCGACAGGTGTTGCGCCGGGTCTGCGGCCGGTGGCGAAGGTGCGTGGTCCGGCTCTTCGGGCAGCAAGCTCAGCGCGTCGGTGACGAAAGACAGGTCGTCGATACCGACATCGGTGAGCGCCTTGGGCGCACGCAGCCGGTCGGCCGGAAGGTGCGCGCTGCCGTTCGAGATAGCCATCGTGAAGGTCGTGCCCTCGCCCTCACGGCTCTCGGCGGCAATGTCGCCGCCATGCGAGCGGACGAGGTCACTGCGGCCAGCTGTCGAGCGGGCCGAGCGGCGTTTTCGACCAGTCGAGCGAGCCCATTTCGCCACCGCCGGCGATCCAGTCGCGGTTTTCGCTGAGTGTGGTGTCGGTCATTGAATCGTGCCCAGGACGTCCCCACCGGGGGAAGACGCCGCCTTGGGTGGAACGACGCGGTTTGTTGTGTCGGATTGAGGCTGCAATCACACACTAAAACCCCTCATGCGGCGCCAGATAGCGCCACTGCCCCACCGGCAGATGCCCCAGGTTCACGCCGCCGATGCGCACCCGCTTCAGGCCGGTCACGAACAGCCCGACCTGCTCGCACATGCGGCGGATCTGGCGCTTCTTGCCTTCGCGCAGCACGAAGCGCAGTTGCTCGGGGTTCTGCCAGCTGACCTGGGCCGGGCGCAGCGGCTGGCCGTCGAGCGCGAGGCCGTGGCACAGCAGTTTGAGCTTGTCCGGCGGGAAAGCTGCGTGCACGTTGCCCGATTCCGCCCCATAACTGACTCGCACCAGGTATTCCTTTTCAACCACCGAGTCTTCGCCAATCAGCTGCCGCGCCACCCGTCCGTCCTGCGTCAGCACCAAGAGGCCAATGGAGTCGATGTCGAGCCGGCCGGCTGGCGCCAGGCCGCGCAGTTGCTCATGGCCCCAGCGCATGCGGCTGTTGCATTCGCTCCAGCGGTTCTGCGGCTGCACCAGCACCACCGCCGGCTCATGGCCGTCTTCGGCTTGGCCACTGACGTAGCCGACCGGCTTGTTGATCAGGATGGTGACCTGCTGGCGCTGCTGCTGCTCGGCCTGGCGGTCAATGTCGATGCGTGCATCCAGCGCCACCGGCTGGCCGATGACTGCGGGCGAACCGTTGACCCGCACCCAGCCCCGGGCAATCCAGTTGTCGGCTTCCCGGCGTGAACACAGGCCGAGTTCGGCCATGCGCTTGTTCAGGCGCACCGTCGCCGCCGACCCGACCGCCGCTGCAGGATTCCCCACCCCGCGGGCAACGCGCACCGCCGCAGGCGCCGGCCTGGCGGGCGATGAAGGGGGTTTTTGATGATTCATGTCGCTACGTATTTTATAGCTGCTTACGCCCGTATTTACTGGTCTAAAGGCTGGTTTTATGGATAACATCGGACGAAAGCGCTGACTTTACGATACCAGCAGCCCGGGCACGTTGCGGTTTCGCTCCGGCGCCGCCGGACAGTGGCCTGGAACGCTGACCACCGCGAAGCAAGCTCGGCCGGGCACCGGGCAAAAGTTTCTGGAACGACGCACTCGGCATGCCCGTGCTGCAAGTCAAATCAAGTCAAGTCAAGTCGGGTCGGGTCGGCGTCAGCCAGTCGCGAAGCGGCCCGCGCTCAGGATGACCTGGCTTTGGCGACTTTTGGTCTGATCTCTAGGCTGCCGCGCAGCGCGGCAAGGTCCAGCACCCGCAGTCCGCCGTACTCGACCCGGATCAGCCCCACCGCCTGCAGCGCCGTCAGGGCCTCGTTGACTCGCTGGCGCGACAGCCCCACCAGGTAGGCCAGCTCCTGCTGCGTGATGCGCAGCACCTCGCCAACGCCCGGATACAGCAGGGGATTGAACAGCGACGCCAGCGTGCGGGCGACGCGAATCTCCGGATCGCTCATGCGGTCGATCTCGCGGGCGGCGATGAACTGGCCGAGTCGCTCGTTCAGCTGGTTCATCACAAAACGGTTGAAGCCGATCGAGTGGTCAAGCAGCCAGTGGAAGGTGTCGATCGGCAAGCCGGCGACCAGGCTTTTGCGCAGCGCCTGGATGTTGTAGCGGTAGGGCTCGCGCTTGAGCAAGGTGCCTTCGCCGAACCAGCCGCCAGGTGGCACGCCGAGAAAAGTCATGGTTACGCCTTCGGCGTTGTCGCTGCTCATCTTCAGCAGACCTTCGATGACGCCGAACCAGTAGGTGACCGGCCGGCCGACCCGGCAGACGAACTCGCCAGCACTGGCGTCGCCGACGCGCAGGTCGTCCACCGCGCGAGCGCGCTCGGCGGTCGACAGCAGGCTCAGCCATGGAATGCCGGCCAGTTCGGCCGCGTTGGCAAGGCGGCGCTCGATGCCGCCGGTCCGGCCGCTCTGCGTGTCAATCCGGTTCATGGCGCTTCGCTGGGAGGCCGGGGAAAGTCCGGGGAGTAATCACCCGTAAATTGTCGCCGGAATGACAACTTGGCGTCAAAGCCCTGCCTACGATGGAGCTTCGATGTCGCGGCGCCCCGACGTTGCCGCGTCTGTGCGAGCCCCAACCAGCCCTGTCGATAGCTCCGAGAGACCAGCTCATGCAACTGACCTTTCCCGCCTTACTGCTCAAGCACGCTGCCGAGCGCCCGGATGCGCCGGCGATGCGCGAGAAAGAGTTCGGCATCTGGCAATCGCACAGCTGGTCGCAGCTCGCCGCGTTGGTGGGCGCGATTGCCGGCGGGCTGGCCGAGGCCGGACTGACGCGCGGCGAGCACATCATCGTGATCGGCGCCAACCGCCCCCGGCTTTACGCCACCATGTTGGCCGCGCAGGCGCTGGGGGCCGTGCCGATTCCGCTGTACCAGGACGCGGTCGCCGCCGAATGCGTGTTCCCGATTGCCAATGCCGATGCCCGCTTTGCGATGGTCGAGGACCAGGAGCAGGTGGACAAGTTGCTCGAAATTCGCGCGCAGTGCCCGCAGCTCACCCGCATCTATTTCGACGAAGCTCGCGGCCTGCGTGGCTACGACGAGGCCGGTCTGGCGTCGATGGACAGCCTGATCGCCAGCGGCACCGCGTTCATCACTCGCCAGCCCGGCTGGCTGCAAGCCCGGGTCGCCGAGGTGATGACCGGCGACGTCGCGGCCATGTTCTTCACCTCGGGCACCACCGGCAACCCCAAGGGCGTGGTGCACACCCACAGCACGCTGCTGGACCGCGCCCAGGCCGGCGCGCAATTCGACAAACTCACCTCCAGCGAAGAAGTGCTGGCCTACATGCCGCCCGCCTGGATCGGGCAGAACATCTTCAGCTACGCGCAGTGGCTGGCCTGCGGCTACGTCGTCAACTGCCCCGAGAGCGCGGCCACGGTGATGATCGATCTGAAAGAGATCGGCCCGACCTACTACTTCGCTCCGCCGCGTGTGTTCGAAGGTTTGCTGACCAGCGTGGTGATTCGCATGGAAGACGCCGGGCTCATCAAGCGCAAGCTGTTTGCCAGCTTCATGGAGATCGCAAAGAAAGTCGGCCCGGACCGCTTGACCGGCAAGCCGGTCGGCCTGGTTGATTCGCTGCTGTACTGGCTTGGCGACCTGGCCGTCTATGGCCCGCTGCGCAACAGCCTGGGCTTTTCGCGGGTGAGGGTGGCCTACACCGCTGGCGAGGCCATAGGCCCGGACCTGTTTATCTTTTACCGCTCGATCGGCATCAATTTGAAGCAGCTGTACGGCTCGACCGAAACCGCCGTCTTCGTCTGCCTGCAGCCCGACGATCAGGTGCGCGCCGACACGGTTGGCGTGCCGATCCAGGGCGTCGAGCTGAAGGTGGCCGACAACGGCGAGATC
>JAJAYS010000268.1 GCA_026786065.1 Polaromonas sp. | reverse complement strand
CCTCTGAAAAGTACCGTCAAAAGTACCGTCATTTTTCAAAGTGTCTTTTTCGGTGGCGCTTTTTATGGCACCGGGCGTGCACATTCGAGATCGCGATCACGAAGCTGAGGTCGACACCAACAGCACCCGCCAAATGGCTGTTAGATTGCTTCACCGATTAACTAATCCATTGAAGCCTTATGACGAGCATCACCATCAAATCGCTGTCTCCCGCACTGGGCGCCGAGATTTCAAACCTAGGGATCGTGTCCAGAACTCAGTTTGAGAACTTGGCATAGACGAATATGTCCAGTCTGATGAAATGCCAGCGCCAATTGCGACAGAAGTGGCTCGACAAATCTGAACAGCGAGATAAGTGGAAACTCTGATTTTTTAGCCTTCCAGATATGGTCCGGCAAGAAGGAGAATTTCATGGTCAAGCTGAGAAAGAAAGCCACTGTTGCGCGTCGCACACGCAGGCTGCATACGGGAGCCTTCAAAGCCCAGGTGGCGCTGGCGGCGCTGCGTGAGGACCAGACGATGGCACAGTTGTGCCAGGAGTTTGACCTGCACGCCAACCAGATCACCGAGTGGAAGCGCCAGTTGTTGGAACGCGCAGCCGACGTCTTCGGCGGCGGTGATCCACCCAAACCGGTGGACTTGCAACCGCTGCACTCCAAGATCGGGCAGCTCACGCTGGAGAACGATTTTTTAGAACGTGCGCTCACCAAGGCGGGAGTGCTGAGCGCAAGATGATGATTGACCGGGAAGACAAACTGCCGGTGAGTCAACAGGACAAGCTGCTACAAATCAGAAGGGGCACGGTGTACTACATGCCACGCCCAATCAGAAAGGCCGATTTGGTGCTCATGCGCCAGTTTGACGGGTTGCACCTGGAGTACCCCTTCATGGGTCAAAGCATGCTGATACGCCAGATCAAACGCAAGGGGATTCGGGTGGGCAGAGTCCAAATGCGCACCTTTATGCAGCGCATGGGTATCAACGCCATGGCCCCGCAGCCGGGAACCAGTCGCTCAGCGCCAGGACACAAGGTCTATCCCTAATCTGCTACGCCACGTCAGCATCACGACGGCCAACCAAGTCTGGGCACTAGACACCACCTATATCCCGACGGAGCGTGGCTTTGTCTACCTGACGGGGGTAGTGGACGTGGCGAGTCGGCGAGTGCTGGCGCACAAGGTAGCCATCAGCCTAGAGGCGTGCCATGCCACAGAAGTGATCAAACAAGCCTTGGCCAGGTACGGCCAAGGCAGCGATCGTGAACACCGATCAAGGCAGCCAGTTCACAGTCACCAAGTTTACCGACGTGGTGCTGGGCGCAGGCTGCAAACTGAGTCAAGTTTGGATGACCAAACACCCGATCAGGCCTACTGGGACAAACTGCTCGAGCTGGAGGTGGCTGCGTAAAATGAAAATCCGTGGTACGCCCCGAGTCGCCCACCGGCTCAAGCGGTAAGTCGCAAGCGCCGTCCGCCACCCTGGACAGCTCTGCACCGTCTGCAACCCGCAGAGTTCCACTTATCGTTCGGGGAAAGTTGTTCAAACAAACCGAGCCACTTCTCCAGCCAAGTTGCCAGGGAAAAGCGTCGCCAAAATCGCAGGCAAACGCGAGGGAATTGATGGCAAGGTAAAAGCGCGCCATAAAGCAAACTGTCTGCCAAGGAAGGTGAGCGAGGAGATCTACATCGCCAGAAAAGTAGCAGCGGGACGGCCGACAGCCAGCCGATGACCACATGCTGGACGTGAAAAAGCACCTGCATCCCGGGCTCCGGCCGCAATCCGAAGAGGAACTCGCCCAACTTCGGTCCATAGTGTCCGACCCGCAGGTCCAAGGCCTTGAACAGAAAGCCGATAGGCATCATCACGATCGAGGCGACCGTGCCCGACCCCGTTTGGCCCGCGCCAGCGACAGTGAGCACCTTCACGCCGGGCTTCAACAGGTCGCGAAAGCGCCGAATCTTCTTCGGATTGCCGGGGCGAACCAAGATCGCGACCAGACGCAAGTAAAGGGGCTCGGCGTCTCGCAACTTGAAGGCCCTTGGCAACGCCTTGGCGAAATCGCTCATCATTTTTTCGGCGCCGCTGAACACGACGTCGGCGTCTTGTTTGGCTTTATCAAGCCATTACGTCGTCGGTCCGGCGGTGACGTTCACCGTCACGTTGTTGGCCTCGCCGAAAGCCTTGGCGTCTTCTTGCATGGCGGGGGCGGGGCCACCTGGCCCATAAACGTGGAGCTGTTTGCGGCGTCCTTGGGATACGCCGCGCTGTAGATCAAGCCCGCGCTGCTCGGTGGCACGCTGCTGTTCGCCAACGGCTTTGCCGTGTTTGGCTATTGCCCTGGGACCGGCCCTGCGGCGCTGGGGATGACAATTTCGATGCGATGGCTGGCACTCTCGGATTGATGGTGGGCAGCCACCGGTATGCCGAGCTTTCGCACGCATTGAGCTCCACCATCCTTACCGGGGGCAACTGCGGCGGCACTGTGCTGCCCGACCTGATGGGCATGCAGTTGTGGGCTTTCCTGATCGGGTTCGTGCCCTTGCTGGTGGCTGTGCTTTTTTGCGCTCGAATGGCTCACCGGCCGATGCAAGTTGGGCGGGGCGCTGCGTGTTTCGCGCTGTCATTGAGGGTGAGAACGTCCCAGGGTTTCGCGTTTGCCCGCATTGAGGAGCACCCAACCGGCGACAAGCATCATGGCGCCCCACGCGAGAAATCCAATGTCCCAGTACAGCCATTGATCCCTGGCGACGGTTTCGTTGACATGATGGATTCCGAGCAAGTGGTGGTCGACGACGCCTTCGACCAGATTGAAAATGCCAAATCCCATGAGGATCGTTCCGAAAAGCATCTTGCCGGACCACCACACATGATTGCGATGTGCAGCACGCCAAAGAGTGGCTAGGCCGATGATGACGAAGACGTAGGTCGAGGCATGGAACAGGCCATCCCACAACGTGTTCACCTGCTGGTTGTGGACGCTGTCCGGCGGATAGCCTGCGCTCGTGAGCATGTGGTGCCACTGCAGGATTTGATGAAGCACGATGCCGTCAAAGAAGCCGCCTAGGCCCAACCCCAACCAAATGCCAGCGGAAGTTGGAAATCCAACGTTCTTGTTGTCCATGTATACGCTCCAGAGAACAATGACGATAGCTCGTAAAGATCCCGCGTGTTGCTCGGCCACAGCGATTCGGCCTCAGGGGTGCTTTACCTGCCTCACGAATGTGTCTGCCAGTGCCATGCATAGCCCCACAGAACGGTACCTAGTTCAACGGTATTTGAAACTACCGTCAGAAATTCCGTTTTTTTTACGGTATTAGATGGTAGCCCCTGATATCGCACGAGGCAACAAAAAACCCGCTGTATCTATGAACTACGCGGGTTTTGAGGTGTTTTGAGACTGCCTGATTCAGGCAAATGGTGCCGCTTGTCGGAATCGAACTGACGACCTACCGCTTACAAGGCGGTTGCTCTACCAACTGAGCTAAAGCGGCGCAAACAAAATTTTACTTGACGCGTTTGAGCGGTGGCCTAGGTCGCGGGGGCGTGTTGGGCGGCTCCGACGCTTCATCGGAAGAAGGCGATGCCTCATTGCCCCTTTCGGGCACCAGTTGCATGATTTTGCTGTCCGCAGCCCCGTCGGCAAGCCGGATCGCGGGGGCGGCAAGCAGCGCCGCAGATTCTTCAACTTTGCGCTTGCCGACATCGCCGTCTGCTTTTCGGTCGAACGCCTGACCCGGCCCAGAGCCGGACATCGGGAAGGCCATGCCCTGACCGTTTTCACGCGCATAAATCGCGATTACGTGGCTGATGGGAACCAGGATCTCGCGCGCGCTGCCGGCAAAGCGCGCTTTGAACTCGATAAAGTCGTTGCCGAGCTTGAGTGACGAGGTTGCATCAAGGCTGATGTTCAAAACAATTTCGTTGTTCTTGACGTACTCACGCGGCACCTGTACCGATTGATCGACCGACACCGCGACGTAAGGCGTAAAGCCGTTGTCACAGCACCATTCGTACAAGGCCCGTATCAGATATGGGCGGGTCGAGGTGGATTCGGCCGCGTTCATGAGATCGCCAGACACTTATTTGCGCATGACCTTTTCGGAAGGCGTCAGCGCTTCAATGTAGGCGGGGCGCGAAAAGATGCGCTCGGCATATTTCAGCAGCGGCGCGGCATTCTTGGACAAATCGATGTCGTAGTAGTCCAGGCGCCACAGCAGCGGCGCAATTGCTACGTCAAGCATCGAGAAGTTATCGCCCAGCATGAACTTGTTCTTCAGGAAAATCGGGGCCAGTTGGGTCAGGCGGTCCCGAATGTGCGAACGGGCCTTCTCAAGTGCTTTCTCGTTCCCCTTGGATGCGCGCGATTCAAGCAGGCTGACATGCACGAAAAGCTCTTTCTCGAAGTTCAGCAAAAACAGCCTGACGCGGGCGCGATCCACCGGGTCGCCAGGCATCAGCTGCGGATGCGGAAACCGCTCGTCGATGTACTCGTTGATGATGTTCGACTCATAAAGGATCAGGTCCCGCTCAACCAGGATCGGAACCTGGCCATAAGGGTTCATCACCTGGATGTCCTCAGGCTTGTTGTAAAGGTCCACGTCGCGGATTTCGAAGTCCATGCCTTTTTCAAACAGGACGAAACGGCAACGGTGCGAAAAAGGGCAGGTCGTGCCTGAATAAAGGACCATCATGATTCGAAACTCCTGAGAACAAAAAGGTGGGGCGTTGCGCCTTGCGACGCACTGCGCCCCACCGAACAAACCACGCACCCGCAAAGCGGGCTGGCTGAAGAAAAATCTACTTGACGTTTTTCCAGTAGGCCGCGTTCAAACGCCACGCAGCGAAGGTCAAAATCAGCAGAAAAATCAACACCCAGATGCCAACGCGGGTCCTGGTATTTCTTGCAGGCTCGCCCATCCACTGCAAGTAGCCGACCAGATCGGCGATGGCCTGATCGTATTGCAACGGATTCATGCTGCCCGGGGTGACCTGTTGCCATCCCTTGACCACCTGCACCTTGTGGCCGACATCGCCTGCTTCCGCAAAAACCGGCTTGCGTTCTCCCTGCAGCTCCCACAGTACATGTGGCATCCCGACGTTGGGGTAGGCAAGATTGTTCCAACCCGTAGCCTTGGTGTCGTCGCGGTAATACGTACGCAGATAGGTGTAGAGGTAATCGGCGCCGCTCCCGCCCGATCCGGACCTTGATCGGGCTATCAGGGTGAGATCGGGAGGGACGCCGCCGAACCAATCCTTGGCCTGTTTTGGATCGATTGCCGGCTTCATCGTCTCGCCCACCTTGTCGGTCGTGAACAGGAGATTCTCTTTGATCTGTGCATCGGTCAAGCCGATGTCCTGCAGGCGGTTAAACCGCATGTAAGCGGCGGCATGGCAGCTCAGGCAGTAGTTGACGAAAAGCTTGGCGCCGTTCTGCAAGGCGGCCATATCCTTTGCCCTGTCGGGGGCCTTGTCCCAAGCCATGGTGCTTTCGGCGATTGCATTAAATCCGGTTGCCAACCCCAGGGTGAGGGTCAGGGTCAACAGGCCCGTTGAAACGGTTTTTCTCATGGTCGTCCGCTCCGGCTCAGTGGGCTGCAAAGGTCACGCGCTCGGGCACCGGCTTGAAGGTGCCTATGCGGCTCCACCACGGCATGAGCAGGAAAAATGCGAAATAAAACAGTGTGCCGACCTGCGAGACGCGCTCCCCGACAGCCGAAGGGGCCTGCACGCCAAGATAGCCAAGAACCACAAAGTTGATGACGAAGATGCCATACATGTATTTGTGCCAGCCCGGCCGGTAGCGTATGGAGCGCACTTCGCTGTGATCAAGCCAAGGCAGGAAAAACAGTATCACCACAGCCCCGCCCATCACCACCACACCGAAAAACTTTGCGTCGATCAGTAGCATCGAAGCGACCGCCACTGCGCCCATGGCCGCAATGGCGATCTTGGGCAAGGGCGAAAGCCGCGACCTCAAAAGTGTCATGGCAATTGCCACCACCACGCAGGCCATTAGCACCCACATCATCTCGCCGGTGATCGCCCGCAGCATGGAGTAATAAGGGGTGAAGTACCAGACCGGTGCAATATGCGACGGCGTTTTGAGCGGATCTGCGGGAATGAAGTTGTTGTACTCAAGAAAGTACCCACCAAATTCAGGCGCAAGAAAAATGATGGCGGTGAAGATCAGCAGGAACACGCTGACGGCGAATATGTCGTGCACCGTGTAATACGGGTGAAACGGGATGCCATCGACCGGATGACCGTCGGCACCGCGCGTGGCCTTGATTTCGACGCCATCGGGATTGTTCGAGCCGACCTCGTGCAGCGCGACGATGTGCGCGGCGACCAGACCCAGCAACACCAGCGGAACCGCAATCACGTGAAAAGCGAAAAAGCGGTTCAACGTAGCGTCGCCGACCACGTAGTCGCCGCGAATCAGCAAAGCCAGGTCGGGGCCGATGAACGGAATAGCCGCGAAAAGATTGACGATCACCTGCGCGCCCCAATAGCTCATCTGGCCCCACGGCAAGAGGTAACCCATGAAGGCCTCGGCCATCAGGCAGAGAAAAATCGCGCAACCGAAAACCCACACCAGCTCTCGGGGTTTGCGGTAACTGCCGTACATCAGTCCACGAAACATGTGCAGGTACACGACGACGAAAAATGCCGACGCGCCGGTGGAGTGCATGTAACGAATCAGCCAGCCCCAAGGCACATCCCGCATGATGTATTCGACCGACGCAAAAGCCAGGGCCGCGTCGGGCTTGTAGTTCATCGTCAGGAAAATGCCGGTCACGATCTGGGTGACCAGCACGAACAGCGCCAGCGAGCCAAAGACGTACCAGAAGTTGAAATTTTTTGGCGCGTAATACTGGCCGATGTGTTCGTTGTACAGCTTGCTGGCCGGGAAGCGGTTGTCGATCCAGTTGAGGGCCCGCGCTGACATGGGCGCGTCCGGGGAAATTTCTTTGAATTCAGCCATGACTAGTCCTCAGAGGAAATGGAGATTTGGGCACTCGTGCGCATCCGCGCAGAGCAGAAGGCAGGCGCGGGCTGCGATGCGAGACCGGCATGTGGCCGGCCGTCCCGCCAATAAGGTGCCGGCTGACGAAGTTCATGCACGGGTAGATTTGTCCTCACCGACCAATAACCGGGTGTCCGAAAGGTACATGTGCGGCGGGACTTCGAGATTATCCGGAGCCGGTTTGTTTTTAAAGACCCGGCCGGCCATGTCGAAGGTCGAGCCGTGACACGGGCAAAGAAAGCCGCCGCCCCAGTCGGCCGGCAACGACGGCTGTGCACCAAGCTGGAACTTGTCGATCGGGGAACAGCCCAAGTGCGAGCAGATACCGACCACGACCAGGGTTTCGGGTTTGATCGAGCGCACGGCATTGCGCGCGTATTCGGGGGTCAGGTCCAGGTTGCGTTCCGATTTTGGATCGGCGAGCTGGGAAGCGGCCTTGGGCAGCTGCGCCAGTTGCGCGGGCGTGCGCTTGACAATCCAGACCGGTTTGCCACGCCATTCAACGGTGATTTTTTCGCCCGGCTTGATGGCCGAAATATCGACTTCGACCGCCGCACCGGCCGCTTTGGCGCGCTCCGAGGGCTGGAAGGTACTGACAAAAGGCACTATCACCGCCAAACCGCCTGCACCGCCAACAACTGCCGTGGCCACGATCCAGTTTCTCTTGTCGTGGTCTAACGAAGACGGGTTTAGCGCGGCACTCTCGCTGGCTTGTGTCATAAAAATCTTTCAGCAACTCGCTTGGAAACGCTTGGAAATGAACTTCGCACGCATCGCCTCCAGACAAAAAACGCGTCTGGGGTCAACCCTAGATTGTAGCGGAGCACTCAAGCTGCATTGGGTGCAAAGCAAGATACCAGGCGACCCGTTCGGCCGATAATATTCCCCGTCCGCGCAGGTTACGCCTGCCGGGCGCATTGCAATCACAACAAGGGAAAAGCATGGGAATGATCCAGGAATTCAAGGCATTCGCCGTCAAGGGCAACGTGATCGATTTGGCAGTCGGCGTGATCATCGGCGTCGCATTTGCAAAAATTGTTGACTCCGTCGTCGGAGATTTGATCATGCCGGTCATCGGAGCTGTGATGGGCAAGGTCGATTTTTCCGGGCTGTTCGTTGTGCTGGCTGCTGTGCCGCCAGGCACGGGCACCTCGCTCGACGCGCTGCGCAAGGCGGGTGTCCCGGTACTGGCTTATGGCAGCTTTTTGACGGTGGCGGTCAACTTTCTGATTCTCGCTTTCATCATTTTCCTGATGATCCGGCAGATTAACTGGTTGAAGCGGTCGGAGCCGGTGGCTGCAACCATTCCGGCCGCGCCCGCCGAGGAAATCGTGCTGTTGAGGGAAATTCGCGACAACCTGCGCCGCTGAACTGCCCCAAGTCAAAACAAGCCTGACGGCAACAGCATCAGGCTTTTTTTAATCAGCGCCCAACCGACGCGCTGACCGCGGGGCCGACCAGCGCACGCGCCATGCGCACTGCAGCCAGCATGCTGGACGGGTCAGCCACACCCCGGCCCGCGATGTCAAACGCGGTACCGTGGTCGGGGCTGGTGCGCAGCAGCGGCAGGCCGAGCGTGACATTTACGCCGTGCTCGGCTCCCAGATACTTCACGGGAATCAACCCCTGGTCGTGGTACATCGCGACGACCACGTCGAATTCGCCAGGCTTGCTGGCGCTATGGCGAGCGCGCATGAAAACCGTGTCCGGTGCGAACGGGCCGTGGACATCGATTCCCTCGGCGCGGGCGGCATCCAGCGCAGGCAGGATCACCAGTTTCTCCTCCGTGCCAAACAGTCCGCCCTCGCCTGCGTGGGGGTTGAGACCGGCCACGGCGATACGCGGGACGCGGCCCAGGCTGGCGCGCAATGCGTTGTGGGTGATGCGTACGGTCTGCAGCACAGCGTCCTGCGAAAGCGCCTCAATCGCGGTGCGCAAAGACAAGTGAATGCTCACAAGCACCACTTTCAGCTCATGGTTCGCCAGCATCATCCGCACCGGCACCGCACCGATAGGCAGACCCAAAAAATGCGCCGCTTCGGCCTGCAGCAGTTCGGTGTGCCCCGGGAAGCCGGCCCAGCGCGGGCACGCCGCCAGCGCCTCCTTGTGAATCGGTGCCGTTACCATGCCAGCCGCCTCGCCGCCCAACACCGCCCGGGCCGCCCAAGCGATGCACTGGGCTGCCGCTTCGCCAGCGAAAGCGCTCACCAGGCCATACGGAACGGGCACAGACAGCTCGCATTTTTGTAGCAAGCCGATGCAGCGCGGAGGCAGCTTTGCCTCTTCGCTGGCATCGCCGAGCAAGGCGATGGGCCAGGCGGGGCCAGACGACTGCCCCGCGCGCGGGTGCTCTGCGACCAGCGCCGAGGCCCGCCGCATCGTCGCCAGGTCACCGACGACCACACAAAGTTCCATGTCAGCCGGAGACTCGGCAAAAGCGCGAGTGATGATTTCGGGGCCGATACCAGCGGCATTGCCCATCGTAAGTAAAAGCATGTGACCTTCAATCTCGGATGCAGTCAGTTTGCTTGAAATACGCCAGTGCCGGATCGTGTCCTGCGAAGGCTTGGCGGCGTGGCGCAAAGCGGGACGCTGATGTCCGCAAGGCGGCGTCAGGGTTGAACGCCGTCGATCACCAGTTCGACTTTGTCGCTGCCCAGCGCCAAAGGCGCGGATTGTCCAACAAGGTCGCCCGCTGTCGGGCTGGCCTGGCCGGATGCTGAAACCCTCGCGCCGACAACTACCGTTTTGAATCGCGAAAGCGTCATGGCGGGCGACATGGCCGTGCTGTCATCGAGAACGAAGTCCAAGGGCAACTCGCTGACCTGCGTTTTCAGAATCGCCAGCGGCATGCGTGGACCTTCGGATGCCCGAGCGAAGATAAACACCGTGTCGGTCGGCTTGGCGTTGGCCGCCAGCGCGGGCGCCAGACTGACGCGGCCACGCACTGTGGTGGCGCTGCCCGACGCCGTTGACGCGCTGCTGTCGGAAGTCGCGGAAGTGGGTGGCGGCATTGAGCCCGGGGCGCCCTGCGCCAGCCCAGCGGCCTCACGCGCCTGTGCAAGGCTTTGGTCAATGTCCGCGATAAAAGCGCTACCCGGTGGCGCGAACGAGCGCGCGCGGCTCCAGTAGCCAATTGCCTGAGCAAATTCCTTGCGCTCGAATGCGGCACTACCGGCCAGCGACAGGGCCTTCAGGTTTTCAGGGGCGAGCCGCAAGGCTTCCTTCAACAAGCGGGTTGGCTCCCCCGCTGCCGTGCCGCTCTGCATGGCAAGCGCGTAGGCGAGGTCGGCCAACAATTCGGCATCGGCAGGCGCCAACTGGCTGGCACGGGCATAGGCGGCGGCCGCCTCCGGGAAGCGCTGCAGCCCCCGCAGCGCGTGCCCGAGCAAGGTCCAGGCCTCCAAATCTTGGGGCTTGTCACGCGTGCGCTCGTTCAGCAAGTCGACCATCTGCGCAATTTTTTCTGGCGTGATGTCGCTTTCGGCCCCGGCCTCGGCCGCGACCGAACTGGCCAGGGGCCCTATCGCCGCGGGCGTTCCCAACACGGCATAGAACGCGAGGGCCAGACCGGGAACCAGCACGCCCAGTCCAATCGCTGTGCGCCGCGCCGACCCATCGGAGGCGGTGGCAGGAGCCGCACTTTCTTCGTCAAGTACCCGGCGCGCCACCTCGGCCCGGGCCAAACGATGCTGCTCCACGTCGAGCGCGCCACTGACATGGTCGGCGTCGATCTGGGCCAATTGCCCGCGCAGCACCACCATGT